>NZ_JBFUIQ010000065.1:0-23082 GCF_056401795.1 Peribacillus sp. P4_D6 | reverse complement strand
GAGTAAGGGTGGCATGGGTGGCGGTGATATCAAGCTGTTTGCAGTGATTGGCTTCGTATTGGGAATGAAGATGGTGCTGTTATCTTTGCTTTTTGCGTGCTTTTATGGGGCATTGCTTGGCATCACCGGGTTGCTGACCGGAATCTTAAAAAAGAAAACCCTTATTCCTTTCGGACCGTATATCGTTTTTGGGACATTGACTGCTTACTTTTGGGGCGATTCGCTATTACATTGGTATGTAACATTTTTAAGATGAGCTTAAAGGGCCATCCTGATCCAAGAGGAATTTGTCAAAAATCACCTGAACTATAGCTCAGTAGGGAACCATCCCCATTTGACGGCAAGAGATTATGAAATGATGGAGGGATGTATGTAATTGGTGAGAGGTGATATGGAATGGTTTCATGAAGCAATAGTACCAGTACCTGGAATTCCTTTTTTGTTACCCATATATGAATAGGGAAATTTGACGAAACCTATTAATGACAAGACGACAAAAGTCTTGTTATTTTTTTTTTCCTCTATGATAGGATGAAAAAAATGATCTGGAGGGGAGGAAAAAAATTGGGCAAGCCGGAACAAAGCAAGGGTGTAACGATTAAAATAAATGGGGAAGAAAAAGTATTTGGCGATAAAAAAATTGAAAGTCAAGAGGCGGCGAGTAAGGAGCAGGAACAGGAACAAACTGATGAGAGTTTCGAATGGATACTCCCTGAGGATTCAAATGAAAGCAAGATCGTATTGGTACCCACACCTCCAAAGAAGAAAATGCCGAAGCTCATCGGCTTTGGTACCGGGTCACTGAAAAGCTCGGATACAAGACCGATCAAGACATTCATGATTGCAGTCATCTGTGCTGTGTTTTTTGGGTCGATTCTTGGCTTGATCGCCGTTAAAACGATTACAAAGGAAAAAGCCGAAGTATCTTCGGTCGAGACCCCGATTCCAACCGAAGCCACTGTTGAAGATAAAAAAGCGGCAGTGACCGAACCGGGAAACCAGCTGAAGACATTCCTTGTACAGGGTGGAGTATTCAGCAGCGAGGATGCGGCAAGGCAAATTCAAAAGAAAATCATTGAAAAGCAGGTTCCTGCTGAAATCTTCAAATTGGAAGAAAGCTATTATCTATTTCTGGGATCGGCAGAGAGTCTAGCTGCAAGTAAAGAACTGGCCTTGTTCTTAAAGTCATATGATGTGGATGTATATTGGAAGGAAATCAATTTTGAAGCGGCCGGGACAAGCCAAGAAGATGAAAAAACCCTCGACAAGATGAAGGCAGTATATGCTTCGTTGGCAGAAACATCCGCAACAAAGCTTCGCGGAAAGGCAGGGACGGTAAACGGGGAAACCCTGAAAAAAAACATGGATGAACTGAAGGCGGCGAAATTATCGCCGGCGTTTTCAAAGATGAACGATGACCTGACTGCTGCGGCAAAGTCGATTGATGAATATGAGACTTCCAAAAATGAAGAAAAACTATTCCAGGCTCAAGAAAGTCTTCTGAATTTTTTATTGAATTACCAAAAGTAAAGAAAAAAGGGGGGGCTGCCTAATGGGACAAGCCCCCCAATATGAAACCATCTGTGACACCTTTTTTATTTTCCGGGAAATACTTACAGGGATTTGTCGATTCCTAGTAAACAATAATTGTGGATTGCATCATTATTTGATAGGATAGATATGTATCTCCCTATGTAAAGAAAGGTGACTTTTATATTATGCAGCCATTGATTTTAGCTTCCTCATCACCACGTCGTAAAGAACTTCTTCAATTTCTTCAAATCCCCTTTGAAAGCATGAATTCCAATGTTGATGAAAGTATTGATGAAAACATGTGTCCTGATGGAGCGGTGAAAGAACTGGCATCCCGTAAAGCGGAAGCCATCGCAGCAAAATTTCAGGAAAGCTGGGTAATCGGCTCGGATACCGTTGTTGTCCTTGATGGTAAGATTTTGGGTAAGCCGGTAAGCAGGGCGGATGGAAAAAGAATGCTGGAAATGTTATCAGGACGGACACATGAAGTATACACAKGTGTCGCCATCCTGTTCGGAAAGCATCGCAGAGTATTCGCAGAAAAAACTGAAGTGACATTTTGGGAGCTGCCAGAAGCTGAAATCGAACGATATCTGGATAGCGGGGAACCTTTTGACAAAGCTGGCGGCTATGGGATTCAAGGATACGGATCCCTTCTTGTCAAACAAATCAAAGGGGACTATTTCTCAGTCGTCGGGCTTCCGGTCTCAAGACTGGCCCGGGAACTTAAAGCGATGCAGGAAGAGTTAGGATAATCAGATTTCCCCTGGCATCTTCCCTTTTCTAAGGAAGGGTTGATCTTTTGAGCGAAAAAATGTTAATACGGGATTACCCGAAAGAAGAGAGGCCGCGCGAAAGGTTTCTCCAGGACGGGCCGCAAAGTCTTTCCAATCAGGAATTGCTTGCTTTGCTATTGAGGACAGGATCAAGGGAAGAATCAGTCCTGCAACTATCCGGCAGGCTCATCAATTCCTTCAAGGGCCTGCGCCTGCTAAAAGAAGCCTCAGTGGAAGAACTGACCGTGATTAAAGGGATTGGTGAAGCAAAAGCGATACAAATCCTGGCCTCTGTCGAACTTGGCAGGAGAATTAACAATTTGAATGACCAAGACCGTTATGTGATTCGATCTCCTGAAGATGGAGCTAATTATTGCATGGAGGAAATGCGGTTTTTATCACAGGAACATTTCGTCTGTCTCTATTTAAATACGAAAAATCAAGTGCTACAAAAAACTACGGTATTCATCGGGAGCCTCAATGCCTCGATCGTGCATCCGCGCGAGGTCTTTAAAGAGGCTTTCAAAAGGTCAGCTGCCTCTATCATTTGTCTTCATAACCACCCCTCCGGAGACCCCTCTCCCAGCAGAGAAGATATTGAAGTGACGAAAAGGTTAGTCGAATGTGGTAAAATAATCGGCATTGAAGTATTGGACCATATCATAATCGGGGAACATAAATATGTTAGCTTGAAGGAAAAAGGTTATTTATGACACTATCAAATTTTTTGACGATACGATATAATATTGTTTATGATTTTTAAAAGAGGAAACTTTTTCAAAACTCTTATTGTCAAAAAACGACAAATTATTATTTGAACTTATAAAAAGGCATTTTTGTTTACGAAAGGGAGATACCATAATGTTTGGAATTGGAGCAAGAGATATAGGGATTGATTTAGGAACGGCGAATACGCTTGTCTATGTGAAGGGAAAAGGCATCGCTGTACGTGAACCATCGGTTGTAGCGGTGCAAACAGATACAAAGCAAATCGTTGCAGTCGGAAACGATGCGAAAAACATGATCGGCCGTACACCTGGTAACGTGGTTGCCCTGCGCCCGATGAAGGATGGAGTAATTGCCGATTATGAAACGACGGCTACCATGATGAAGTACTATATGAAGGAAGCTCAAAAGAAGGGCGTATTCGGCAACAAGCCATATGTCATGATTTGTGTGCCTTCTGGAATTACGGCAGTTGAGCAGCGTGCAGTCATCGATGCAGCAAGACAAGCTGGAGCCCGTGACGCATATCCTATCGAAGAACCGTTTGCAGCAGCGATCGGTGCGGACCTTCCCGTTTGGGAGCCTACAGGCAGCATGGTCGTCGATATCGGCGGAGGGACGACGGAAGTGGCCATCATTTCCCTTGGCGGAATCGTTACAAGCCAATCGATCCGTATTGCCGGTGACGAAATGGATGATGCCATAATCGTCTACATCCGTAAGAACTACAATTTGATGATCGGTGAGCGTACTGCTGAAGCGATCAAAATGGAAATTGGTTCTGCTGGAGACACGGAAGGCGTCGAAAACATGGAAATTCGCGGCCGTGACCTATTGACCGGATTACCAAAAACGATCGAAATTACAGCTGAGGAAATATCCAAAGCATTAAGCGACACTGTTTCTGCAATTGTGGATTCCGTGAAAAACACTTTAGAGAAAACACCACCTGAATTAGCCGCTGACATCATGGACAGAGGCATTGTACTGACAGGCGGGGGTGCTTTGTTGCGCAATTTGGATAAAGTCATCAGTGAAGAAACGCAAATGCCGGTGATCATCGCTGAAAATCCTCTGGATTGTGTTGCGATCGGAACGGGAAAAGCGCTGGACCACATTCATTTATTCAAGACTAAATCAAGAGATTCGCGATAAGCACATTACTTCTCAAATAGGGCCGGCTCAACAAAAGGTGCAATTTTGAGCCGGTTTTCTTATGTTTTGCTGTTTCATTAAATCCATAGTGTAATTTAAAAAAACCATAGAGTAAATTTTAGATAGAGGTGTAATCACCATGCCACAGTTTTTTAATAAAAAGCTCCTTCTCTTGCTCGTTAGTATTATCGTTCTCGTGGCATTGATCGGTTTTTCATTAAGGGAGAGAGAAGAGTTGACCTGGCCGGAGCAATTCCTGAAAGATACGACAGGCTGGGTCGGAAATGTGTTTAATAAGCCAGTATCGGGTATAACAGGTTTTGTAGGGGGCTTAAAAGACCTTCAACATACATACGATGAAAACAAAAAATTGAAAGCCCGCTTGGATGAATATGTATTATTGAAAACCCAAGTCCAAGATTTAAAGGAAGAAAATGAAGAACTTCGCGACAACCTCAAAAAAGAAGATGACCTGCGGAAGTATTCGCCCACTCAGGCGACGGTCATCGGCCGTAATCCCGACCGCTGGCATGAAATGCTGACGATCAATAAAGGGAAGCGTAATGGGGTAGAAAAAAACATGGCTGTCATCACTTCCAATGGGTTAGTCGGTAAGGTGAAATCGGCGACGGATTTCACGGCCTCGGTTCAACTTTTAAGTTCAATCGATAAAGCCAACCGTGTCTCAGCCATCGTTCAGGGTGATGATAAAGCATATGGCTTGATTGAAGGGTTCGATGATAAGAAGAACCTTTTGCTGATGAAACGGATTCCTTACGATAAAAAGATCAAGAAAAATTCATTGGTCATCACATCCGGTTATGGAGGAATCTTTCCGAAAGGTCTGCTGATCGGGAAAGTTGTCGATGTCAAAGTGGATCAATATGGATTGAACCAGACTGCATATATCGAACCTTCGACGGATTTTTATGATATTAATAATGTCATGGTCGTTCAGCGTGAAGTGGACGGTGTAACGAAAGAAAGTGAAGGGGAGGATGAAGCTGAGTGAGATATTTCATCCTTTCTTTCATAGCCTTGGTTTTTTTTGTTTTTGAAAGCATCTTCGCCCAGATGTTCGCTGGAGATGCATTCGGGGCCGATAAAATCGTCGTGCCCCATTTCATGATGATATTCGTTTTTTTCCTGACCATGTACGGGTCCAGGAAAATGGGTATGCTTTATGGGGCGATTCTTGGGTTGACTTATGATGTCGTATATACGGAAATCCTTGGAATTTACATGTTCCTGCTGCCTTTTCTTGCCTATCTGATATCGAAAAGCATGAAAATCCTGCAAAATAATATTTTGGTTGCCTGCCTTACTGCGCTTTTATTCACGGCAGTTTTAGAGGTTGTCATCTTTCAGATGAATATCATCCTATCATTTGCAGATATGGGATTTGGTGAATTTGCGGAACGGAGATTGATTCCGACATTATTATTGAATCTCGCATTCATTATCATCAGCTGCTATCCTTTAAAAAGAATGATTGAAATGCTTGATTTGCAAGGAGAAACGGAATAACGTTCCTGTGTCTTTAAGAAGCAGGTGGGAAATGTATTTTCTCTTTTCCGTGTACGTAGAAAAAGGAAATTTGTTTTCCTATGTCGAATTATATTTCATTGAGGTGAAACAAACGTCATGAATAAAAGAATTCAGCAAAATGTCATGATTAAGGGAACAAAAGACGGGTTTATGCTTCATCTCGATGATTCTTGCTCATTTTCCGAATTATTGAAAGAGTTAGAAGTGAAGCTTTCGGCAAACTATCAGTTTCAAGAAAATGACCCGTCCATTTCCGTAAAAGTACATACAGGGAACCGCTATCTTGATGAACAACAAGAAGAAAAGATTAAAGAGGTCATCCATAAAAAGAAGAAGCTTTTCGTGGTTGAGATGATTTCGAATGTCCTGACGAAGGATGAAGCGAAACGATGGAAAGAAGAAAACCAAGTGACGACAGTGACAAAGGTGATAAGGTCGGGACAGGTTTTTGAAGTTCCCGGTGACTTACTGTTAATTGGGGATGTCAATCCCGACGGAACGGTTCGTGCGGGTGGCAACATATATATCATGGGACAGCTAAAGGGAATAGCCCATGCCGGATATAAAGGGAATAATGAGGCCATCATAGCTGCCTCTGTCATGAAGCCTGCCCAGTTGCGCATTGCCGGACAAGTGAACTTATCTCCTGATCAATATTCAAAATGGGGACATGACTTGGAATGTGCCTTCATGGATGAAGAAGAAAATATCATTATAGAAAAACTGCAAGTTTTAAAGAAATATAGACCTAATTTAAATAGATTAGAAGGGGGTCTCTAATCGTGGGAGAGGCAATAGTTATAACATCCGGTAAGGGTGGTGTCGGGAAAACGACCACCTCCGCCAATTTAGGAACATCTTTAGCTCTTCTAGGCAAGAAGGTTTGCTTGATTGATACGGATATTGGTCTTCGGAATCTGGATGTGATCATGGGATTGGAGAATCGCATCATCTATGATTTGGTCGATGTGGTCGAAGGGCGCTGCAAGATTCACCAGGCGCTCATTAAGGATAAACATTTCGAGGATTTGCTTTATTTGCTTCCAGCTCCGCAAAATAGTGATAAAACAGTGGTGAATGAAGAGCAGATGAGGAAACTCATAAGCGATATGAAGCCTGACTATGATTATGTCATCATTGATTGCCCTGCAGGCATCGAACAGGGGTTCAGGAATGCCATAGCTGGGGCAGACAAGGCGATTATCGTTACGACGGCAGAGAGACCGGCTGTAAGGGATGCTGACCGTATTATTGGCCTGCTTGAAAAAGAAGAGCATATTGAACCGCCTCAATTGATCATCAACCGGATTCGCGGCCATTTGCTTCATGAGGATGAAGAAATGGATATCGATGGAGTTGCCGATTTTCTTAAGATTGATTTGATCGGCGTCATTCCTGATGATGACCAGGTCATTGTGGCAGCGAATAAAAAGGAACCCATTGCCTACAATCCGGACAATAGAGTCTCGCTTGCCTATCGAAACATTGCCAGAAGGATCCTTGGTGAATCTGTGCCTTTGACTCCAATTGGCAGCGAACCAAAAGGCTTCATGTCCAAGTTGAAAAAATTCTTTAGCGTGCGGTAAATCTATATTCTTTTGTCAAGAAGCGGGGAGCATTTGATGCCCTCGCTTTTTTTTTGCACGGAACTTCATGAAAATAAAAAAGGCAAGCCGTATCCCGGCTTGCCTGTTCTATATGCTAAAATGCAGCGGGTTATCCGCGTCTTCCGCCTCTGCCGCCGCGTTTTGATTCAGTGCTGCGTTTAAGAGTCGATAAATTTTCTTCGCTAGTCTTTAAAAAGCGCACCATTTTATCTTCGAAATTTTCCTTTGGTTGGAAATTACCTTTTGAACGAAAATCTTTAGAACGGCTATCCCCTTGGCGTGGTGGGCGTTTGGTATAAGAAGAGGTTTGCCCTTCGGGTCTATCTATAGCCTTTTTGATGGACAAGGCAGTTTTTCCGTCTTTCTCACTAATCACTTTTACTTCAATTTGGTCGCCTACTTTAAGATGGTCATTTACGTCTTTTACATAGCTATCTGCTACCTCACTGATATGCACAAGACCTGTTGAGCCTCCTGGTAATTCTACGAATGCTCCAAAATTAGTGATACCTGTTACCTTACCTTGTACTTTGCTGCCTATTTCGATTGACATAAAAAAATGTTCCCCCTCAATAATGTTAAAACCACTTTATTATAACAAATTTCAGGGAACAATATCAATCTCAATTATTAGATTTTCTGAATCGATACAGAAATCACCTTGGAAATTCATTGGTTTCTTGATGATTTATCATTGGAAAAAATTTTTCAGGATGTGCAGAAAGAATATCTTTTCTCCGTCATAGTCTGGACAAGTTGCTCATACGTTGTAATATAGCGCTTTGACATGAGCAGGGAGGGGAATCTGGAATGGATGATCGCAGGAAAGATATCCGAAATCGTATTGCCAAGAGACGCAAGTTTAATGATAAGCCGGCAGGAAGCAGCAGTTGGACGGAAATCAACAATGAGGAACCATATGGGATTGATTCATATAACGGGTATTCCGAGAAAGATCATCCGCTCTTCAAGAAAGAATATTTTTTCTTTAAAATCCTTGCCAGTGTATGCCTGTTCCTGATAGTTGCGGTGATGTTCAAACACCCTTCTGTGCGGCTGGACCCTGCCAGAAGTTTTGTCACGGAGAACATGAACAAGGAATTTCAGTTCGCTTCAATCTCCAATTGGTACGAAAGTGCGTTTGGTAAACCAATCGCTTTTTTACCGAATGAAGCCAATACGGAAACTGTTGATTCGAATGAGGAATATGCAATGCCTGCTTCTGCGAAGATTACCCAAAACTTCGAGACGAACGGTGAGGGAATCATATTGGAAACGAGCAAAGGCTCAAAGGTCGAGGCCGTTAATGAAGGGGTCGTCATTTTTGCCGGTGAAAAGGAGGGGATCGGAAAGACGGTAGTCATTCAGCATGCCAATAAAACTGAATCTTGGTATGGGCAGCTGAAAGAAATTGATGTGAAATTGTATGAGTTCGTTAAAAAGGGCAATGAAGTCGGACAGGTTACACTAAGTGAAGATGGATCCAAGGGCAGATTTTATTTAGCGATAAAAGAAAATGATGCTTTCGTCGATCCTAAAAAGGTGATTTCCTTTGAGTGAATATGCGAAGTTACTGTTTAAAATCAGGGTGCACCCGACACTGTGGTTTGTCATTGGCATCGCCATCCTCACAGCCCATTTCGTTGAAATGATGATGCTCCTGCTCATCGTCTTCATTCATGAAATGGGGCATGCTGTCTGTGCCCAGCACTTCAAATGGCGGATAAAGTCAATCCAGCTGCTTCCTTTTGGCGGGGCAGTCGAGACTGAGGAGTATGGAAATAAGAGTTTGAAGGAGGATTTGGCGGTGGTGCTTGCCGGTCCGCTTCAACATGTTTGGCTCATTGGCGCAGCTTTTTTGCTCTATTTCTTCACTATTATCCCATATGAGCTGTATCAGCCCTTTTTGTATATGAACCTCATGCTGCTGATTTTTAATCTTCTGCCAATTTGGCCCTTGGACGGGGGACGCTTGCTATTCATCGGTATTTCCCTATACTGCACCTTTTTGGAAGCGCAGAAGCATACCCTTCACTTTTCTGCAGTATTCGCTGTCCTGGCTTTTTTGACCTGGATCATACTGGATCCGCTCAATTTGAACATCTGGCTCATCATCTTTTTCATAAGTCTCTCACTCGTCATGGAATGGCGGCAGAGGTATTACGCGTTCATCCGCTTTCTTTTGCAGCGCCATTACGGGCATACGAATGATTTGGCGAAACTGAAGCCGATATCGGTGGATTCACAAGAACCGATTTATAAAGTGCTGGAACTGTTTCAACGCGGCTGTAAACACCCCGTCATCATCATGAAAAACGGGAAAGAGAGCGGCTCGTTGGATGAAACGGAAATCCTTCATGCCTATTTTTCGGAGAAAATGACGAACGGGAAAATCGGCGACCTATTATATTCTTATTAAATATGTTATCCTTTCTTCAAATTGAGGAGAGGATTTTTTTTGATGAAAAAAATGATCGCGAACCTAGCTTCACGCGAAAAAAGAGTGGCCGTCCTTGAGAATGGTGTTTTACGTAAACTTGAAATCATGCCGCCTCAAAAGCGCAGTACGGTCGGTAATATTTATCTTGGGAAGGTGACGAAGGTGCTGCCGGGAATGGATGCCGCCTTCATTGATTATGGTGCAGAGAAGAATGGTTTTTTACACCGTGACGAGATTCCCTCCTTCCAGCTTACAAAAAAAAGTGATGGGAAAGCACCCATCGGTCAATTTATCCGTCAGGGAGAAAATCTGCTAGTTCAGGTGACCCGGGATGAAACAGGAACAAAAGGAGCTAAATTGACGGGGCTGATCGAGTTTTCAACGGAGTCCCTCGTTTACATACATGGAATAGATTATGTTGGTGTTTCAAAGAAATTCAAAAACGACGATCTTCAGAAGCAATGGCGGGAAACGGCCATGCAGCATAAAAATCCTGATGAGGGTCTGATTGTCCGCACCTCGATGGAGAACGAAAGTGAATCGGTCTTCCTTGACAGGTTAACTGGATTGCGGGAGCTCCATAAAGGGCTTGAAGTCAAGGCTGCGTCCCTAAAGGCCCCGTCCCTTCTCTATGAAAGGGACGCATACCTTGATATGATCATTTCCGAAATGTCGGGAACGGCGAACGGGGAACTTGCCATCGATGACTTCGAGACCTATCTCGAGTTGAAAAAGTGGATACAGGAAAACCGTAAGGAGTGGGAAATATCCCATGTAGCGGGTACCAGGAATATTTTTTCCGAATGGAATGTGGAAGCGCAAGTTGAGAAAATGGCCAAGAAAATCGTTTGGCTTGATAATGGCGGATATTTAATTTTTGAAGAAACGGAAGCTTTCACCGTAATCGATGTCAATTCAGGTAAGTTCACCGGCAAGGTGGAGAAGGAAGCAACATTGTTTGCGGTCAATCAGGCTGCGGCGAAAGAGGTCGCCCGTCAACTGAGATTGAGGAATATCAGCGGAATCATCCTGATAGATTTCATCAATATGGACCAGTCCCGGCATAAGCAGGAAATCATCGAAATCGTCAAAAAGGAAGCGGTGAGGGATGAAAAGCGAATCCAGGTCATCGGTTTTACGGAACTGGGCATTTTACAAATGACGAGAAAGCGAACCTCCCCGTCTTTAAGTGAAATGACGACGGTACCTTGCCCTGTGTGCAGCGGAAGCGGTAAAATCGAGAGCCCGGAAACGGTGGCCTTCCGGTTGGAACGTGAACTGCTGGAGCACAGGAAGACGGATGATGAAGCGGTATGGGTGGAGGTCAGTAAAGCGGTGGCGGACGTGCTGCTTGGTGAAAAGGAATCATATCGGCCGGCATTGGAGGAATTGATCGCTAAAAAGATATTCCTGTCTTTTATCCCAGGTTTGACGAATGCCTATTCCATCAAGCGATTCGGAAGCATTCAGGAAATCGGGCGGGCTTTCGAGTGAAGAGCGGGAATTGTTATAAATATATTGACAGCCTTTCCTGTTTCATGGTAGGATTTTAATGTTATGTTTGTAGCACCCGTGCTACAACCGCTCAACATCAGGTTTTAAGCTTTTGCCTTTTTGGTAAAACGCCTGTGATTGGCGAGTCTGAGACATTTAAGGAGGTGCAAGTATGTACGCAATTATCGAAACTGGCGGTAAACAAATTAAAGTAGCAGCTGGCGAAGCGGTTTACATTGAAAAATTAAACGCAGAAGCAGGCGAAACTGTTACATTTGACAAAGTTTTATTCGTAGGTGGCGAAGACGTGAAAGTCGGTGCTCCACTAGTTGAAGGCGCTACTGTAACAGGTACTGTCGAAAAACAAGGTAAGCAAAAGAAAATCACTGTTTTCAAATACAAAGCGAAGAAAAACAATCGTAAAAAACAAGGTCATCGTCAACCATACACTAAAGTTGTTATCGAAGCAATCAACGCGTAAGGGCTGATTCTAGATGATCAAAGTTGTATTTGATGCTCCGCAGGAACGGATTGCTTCGTTCACCTTAAGCGGACATGCTAATTTTGCTAAAAAAGGTTCTGATATCGTTTGTGCAGGTGTATCGGCTGTTTCCTTCGGGGCAGTCAATGCGATCATGTCCTTAACGGACGTAGAGCCTGAGATTGAGCAAGGGCGAGAAGGCGGCTATCTTCGCTGCGCCATTCCGGGGAATCTTTCGCCGGAATCGGAAGAGAAGGTTCAGCTGCTTTTGAACGGAATGCTCATATCGCTGCAAACTATCGAACGTGATTATGGTAAATACATGAAAATTATCCTCAACCAATAGGAGGTGGAACAAATGTTAAGATTAAATCTTCAGTTCTTCGCTTCGAAAAAAGGAGTAGGTTCTACAAAGAACGGACGTGACTCTCAATCTAAGCGTCTTGGCGCTAAACGTGCAGATGGTCAATTCGTATCTGGTGGTTCTATCCTTTACCGTCAACGCGGAACAAAAATCTATCCTGGTGAGAACGTAGGCCGTGGTGGAGACGATACTCTATACGCTAAAGTAGACGGTGTTGTTAAATTCGAACGTTTCGGACGTGACCGTAAAAAAGTAAGCGTATATCCAGTTGCACAAGAAGCATAATTGGCATCTTTGAACAGAGGCTGACTCAAAAGGGTCTGATTCCTTCTACAAGACACTATATACCGCGTCATTATTAATAATGGTATGCTATATAGTGATGAAGGGGTCCGGCCCTTTATTTATACTATAGGAACGAACCAGCATTTTGCAGGAGACTTTAGTCATTAGTATAAGGAAAACAACCTCTGACTTACAAAAGGCTCGCCAATAGGCGGGCTTTCTTAAACTTTCAGGGGGTAAATCCAAGATTAATCATCCATCCGATTTGGTTAAACCAAATAGACACTCCAATTCAACTATAATATCTCCAATTGGTGCATAAATAAGGCCCATTCTCTTTTTTAGTTCAAATGGCTCTACCATCGTCCAAAGAACTCAGGGTGTGCGGCTGTATTTTTTGGACGGGGGCTTTCATGTGAAGGCATGTGAATCGAGCTTCATTTCCTGTTTGTTGTTTTTTTGATATACTGTACAAATGGAAGTATTCAACATGATAGAGCTGAAAAAAGTTTCTTTATCATAATTGAAGGTGTTAATAATGGATAAAAATTGGACGACTATTGAAACTCTGCGTCAAACCAGGCATGACTGGCTGAATAAAATTCAAATCAYCAAAGGGAATCTGGAGTTGAACAGAATTGATCGTGTCAAGGGCATCATTGATGAAATCATTGTTGAAACCCAGAATGAAGCACGACTTTCCAGTTTGAAATTGCCCAAGTTCACCGAGATGCTTTTGACGTCGAATTGGAATAATGGATCATTTTATTGCGAATATGAAATCATTGATGTTTTTGAAGGCTCAACCGAGATGGACGGGCTGCTGTATCGCTGGACAAACGATTTCTTCAAGATTCTGGATAAAAACTTTGATCCGTTTTTTGAAAATATACTGGCTGTTTCTATGTGTAAAAAAGAAGTGAGCGATATGCACTGTACATTTCATATGCAAGGCAGGTTCATTGATCAATCCCCAGTGATCGAGTTTTTGGAAAGATCATTGACGGCCGAGCAATCAATTGAAATTCTTGAATGTAATGAGGATGAAATATTTTTTAAGATGGATATTAACTTTTAGAGAAGTATACAGCAAGAATTGACTTGCAGAAAACAAGGAAGTGATAGCATGTTTGTCGATCAAACGAAAGTCTATGTAAAAGGCGGAGACGGTGGTAACGGGATAGTTGCTTATCGTCGTGAGAAATTCATACCTAAAGGCGGACCAGCTGGCGGAGATGGCGGTAATGGGGCCAATGTCGTATTTGAAGTGGAAGAGGGCTTGCGTACATTAATGGATTTCCGTTACCAACGTCACTTTAAGGCACCTCGCGGAGAACATGGCATGTCCAAAAACATGCATGGTGCGGCTGCAAAAGATATGGTCATCAAGGTTCCACCTGGCACCGTTGTCATCGATGATAAAACGAAGGAAGTCATTGCTGATTTAGTTGAGCATGGACAACGCGCCGTTATCGCCAAAGGTGGCCGCGGAGGCCGGGGAAATTCCCGTTTTGCCACGCCTGCCAATCCTGCACCTGAAATCGCGGAGAATGGCGAACCCGGCCAAGAACGCGATATCGTCATGGAATTGAAACTGTTGGCTGATGTCGGTTTGGTTGGTTTCCCAAGTGTAGGGAAATCCACTTTGCTTTCTGTCGTATCCGCAGCAAGGCCTAAAATTGCCGAATATCATTTTACAACGATCGTACCGAACCTCGGAATGGTGGAAACGGAAGATCACCGCAGCTTCGTCATGGCCGATTTACCTGGTCTGATCGAAGGCGCTTCAGAAGGAGTGGGACTTGGACATCAATTCCTGCGCCATATTGAAAGAACGAGGGTAATCGTTCATGTAATCGATATGTCGGGTCTTGAAGGCCGGGATCCATATGAAGACTACCAAACAATCAATAAAGAATTGGAAGAGTATAACCTGCGCTTGACTGAACGTCCGCAAATCATTGTAGCAAGTAAAATGGATATGCCGGACTCAGAAGATAACTTAGCTGCTTTCAAAGAAAAGCTGGAAGAAGACTATCCTGTCTTCCCGATTTCTGCCGTGACGCGTGAAGGGATCCGTGAGCTTCTTTATGCAATCGCTGATAAAATCGAAGAGACCMCTGAGTTCCCTCTTGAACATGAAGAAGAGAATACTGGAATCCACCGGGTTCTATATAAACATACATCACAGTCGGATGAATTTAACATTGAACGCGAACCCGATGGCAGCTTTGCCGTATCAGGATTCAAGATCGAGCGTCTATTCAAAATGACTGACTTCACCCGTGAAGAGTCCATACGTCGTTTCGCCAGACAGCTTCGTTCATTCGGAGTCGACGAAGGCCTTCGCCAAAAAGGTGCGACAAATGGCGATATCGTCCGTATCCTTGAATATGAATTTGAATTTGTTGATTGATTGGAGACCATGATGGCAGGCAAAAGGAGGCGTGCGGAGTTTGAATAAGTCCGATCAGAAATTTTTCCTCGTTCGAGAGGATGTCCTTCCCGAAGCGATGAAAAAAACGCTAGATGCAAAAGAAATGATTGAACGGGGAAAAGCGGAATCAGTTTGGGAAGCGGTACAGCGAGTGGACCTAAGCAGGAGTGCTTTTTACAAATACCGTGACACGGTTTTTCCATTTCATACAGTTGTTAAGGAAAAGCTGATTACACTGTTCTTCTATCTTGAAGATCGTTCTGGTACTCTATCGGAGCTTTTACGGCTCGTCGCCTCATCCGGTTGCAACATCATGACCATCCACCAAACGATTCCTTTACAGGGACGTGCAAATGTCACCCTATCCCTGAATACGGGTGGGATGACGATGGATATTAATGAACTGCTCACTAAACTGCGTAAAATGGAGTTCGTCGAAAAAGTCGAAATCATTGGTAACGGCGCATGAAAACAGCCTGTACATTACACATGTACAGGCTGTTTTCATTTGTAAGAGGAAATTAACGATTAACTATTGTAAAAAATCAGAAAATGGCATAACATAAACAATAGATTTTCCGTGAAAAGGAGTTTATAATATGACAGCGAAAATTGCATTTCTTGGACCAAAAGCAACGTTCACGGATTTAGCTGTATCGCGACTATTTCCTAATGATATAAAAATACCGATGAACACGATTCCGGACTGCCTTGATGCTGTTCGGGACGGGGAAGTGAATCACGCGCTCGTGCCGATCGAGAATGCTTTGGAGGGTTCGGTAAATATAACGATGGATTACTTAGTCCATGAAGTCACATTGCCGATGAAAGGCGAAGTGACGATTCCAATCCAACAGCATTATATGGTGCACCCGGATCATGCATATCCTGGTTTCAAACCTGACATGGTTTATTCGCATTCCCATGCCATCGCTCAATGCCGCAAATTCCTACATAATGAGCTGAGGGGCATTCCATATGAGTATGTCACATCCACAGCAGCCGCTGCGAAGATGGTGATGGAGAATCCCGATATCAATATTGCGGCGATTGCGAATGATATGGCTGCGGAGGAGTACGGTTTGACGATTGCCAAACAAAATATTCACGATTATGAACATAATCACACCAAGTTTATCGTCGTATCCAACAGTGAAGTCGACTATGAAGGGCATTTGACCGTTGAAGGGGATAAGAAAACGACCTTGATGATTCAGCTGCCTGCCGACCACTCAGGGCAGCTGCACCAAGTGCTTTCCGCTTTTTCCTGGAGGAAACTTAACCTTTCCAAGATTGAATCAAGACCAATGAAAACAGGATTAGGCAATTACTTCTTCATCATCGACATCGAAATGTCCCTTGACGATGTCCTGATCCCAGGAGCGATCTCTGAGCTCGAGGCCTTAGGATGTACGGTATCGATCATGGGAAGCTATACTTGCTTTAAAGTCCAAACTGGTGTACCGCAACGATGAATGTTAAAAGCTGAGTACAATGAATAAGAAGGGTGCCCCGGGGTTATTTCCGGGGCATTTTTTGTGTTCGTTAAGATGTATTTCCCTTGTGTACAAGTTCCTAAAATGGTGGGCTGTCATTTGATGAAATATATAGCAATAGGCAGGTTTATTGGATTTTGGGAAGATGGCGAAAGTTTTTCATGATAAAAAGTGCCTATGATTCTGGATGGAAAACAAACACCGATTGTGCTGAAAGCAAATACAATAAGTAAATCTCGGTGGGCCACATGTGGAACTGGCAATACATATTTTGAAAACTAATTCAGTGGATGCACCTTTTTTATCAAAAAATACAGAGAGAGGGTGGTGATCAGCAGAGATGGATAATCAATTCAAAGAAACTTTCGGTTCTTGGATTCAAGCGATAGGAACTGTCATTTCTGCTATAGCGGGTACACCCTCCCATGTCTTGGACGAAGAATTTCGTAATAACTTGGATTTGATTGGAAATGAACTTCAAGCAACAGGAAATGCCTTATTGGCCGACGCGGAAGAAACCTGGTCACTGGATAAATTCGGGAATATAATACAGGCAATCGGAAATTCGACTGTTATCTTAGGCCTAGTCATTGATTTTGATGAAATAACGAAACAGGAATTAATCATCAAAGGCAATCTGATTCAAGCGTTGGGAGGAGGAACCGCTTTGGCGGGGGCATACGAAAATCCGGATGAACCGGAACAGGCCTTCAATGCTACGGGAAATTTGTTGCAGGCGATTGGGAATTCGATGCAAGCGATGGGTGGAATTGCCGAACTTAAAAATAGCATTCTAGAAAAAGACCAAGATAAGGATCAAGAACAAGAAGAACAAGATAAGGAGCAGGAACAGCAAAAATATCAATATCCTAATTTGGAAGAGAAGCCATCTGATGGAGAATTAATCCAAGTGACGGGGGGCTGGGTACAGGCGGTCGGTTCCGTCATTAGCCTTATAGGGCAGTTGAGAAGTAACGAAGATGAAAACTCCGGGAATGGAAGCTCAAATGAAAGCAATTCCAATGATGAGTGAGCATGAGAGTCCATAAAAAAAATCCTCAAAAGCCCTATCTTTTGAGGATTTTTCGTTCATTCAATCGACTAAAATGCCGGCATCCCTCAAAGCGCACTCCGCTTCGTCGAGCAGTTCTTCAGATGATGCGCTCAGTGTATGGAGATGGATGCCGCTCGTTAGTTCCGATAAAAACGATGCATTCGTTGCCGTCACCCTTGAAAGGAATTGCTGGACCTCCTTACGGCTGCTGACCATGATGGAAGCGGTTAGGTCGCCGTATACGGGGTGCTCGATTTTGACATCTTTCACCGTGATGCCGATATCCACTAGTAAATATAGTTCTTCTTGGGTCCGGGAAGGATCGTGCTGGCAAGCAATGATCCTTTCCGGCTTCTGCGTGCTCCCCGATTGCAGGTACAGATAGCCTTGGCTTGTGGCAATGATAGGTTCATTCCGCGCTTTCAGGAGGGTAATGTCACCAACGATAACCTGCCGGCTTACATTCGTTATTTGCGAAAGCTCGCTGCCCGTTACAGGCTCCGTGCTTGTTTGCAATAAATGTAAGAGTTTCGTCCGTCTTTCTTCCCCAAGTAATTTCTTTCTTTCCATAAACATTCACCTCTTTAATTACAAACATTCTAACACAGATTGGAGGGTTTTATCGAATGGAAGCAATTCCTTCGATGCAGTCCGCCAACTTGTGAATGTCGTCGGCCGTCGTGTTTTTGCCAAAGGAAAAGCGGACGAATTGATGGGCTTCATCTTCGCTTTTTCCAATGGCCATCATCGTTTTTGAAGGATCCTGTTTACCGATTTGGCAGGCGCTTCCCGTCGAAACGGCGAATCCTTTCTGGTTTAATTCCAGCATGATGTACTGTCCTTGCAATCCAGCGAAGGTCAGCGCCAGTATGTGAGGCAATTGCTCGTATTTTGCTTCGATGATTTGAAAATCGATTTTCCTTTCCGTCAGCCGTTGAATCAATTGCGTCCTAAGTGCGGAAATCCGTTTTCGTTCATCTTCCATGATGTCGCCCAATTTCTTAGCAGCGGTCACGAAGGAAGCTATCCCGGGGACGTCCACTGTTCCTGGTCTGAAACCATATTCATGAGTGATATTCGGTACCGAAGCCTTCAACTGATGGATGGCCGGGAAAATGACGGCACCAGTCCCTTTTGGACCATAAACTTTATGACTGGAAACGGATAGTCCATCACATGAGGCGGCTATCTTGCCAAGCGGTAATTTAGCAAATGATTGGACGCAATCCACATGAAAAAAAGCCTGGTGTTTTCGAACGATTTCACTTATTTGCTCAATGGGTTGAATGACCCCGATTTCCGAATTCACATGTTGGACAATGACTAAGCATGTTCTCTCCGACATGCATTCCTGCAGATGTTCAATATCAACACGGCCATCTTTCAAATGCCGTAAATAAGTAACCTCGAAGCCATCTTGTTCAAGCTTTTCGACGAAATTGGCAAGAGATGCATGTTCAGTCCGGCTTACAATCAAGTGGTTCTGCCAGGATGGTTTCGAAGCGATGAAAGTATCTATCGCAAGCATGTTGCTTTCTGATCCGCCGCTCGTAAAGATGATTCCTTCCTTTTTTATGTTCAGCATTTCTGCGAGTTGCTGCCGTGACATATCCAATAAACGTGCCGCTTCAGAGCCAATATCATGCAAACTGCTCGCATTCCCGAAAAACTTCCGGGATGCTTGGCTGAATACGTCAAGAGCCTCCTCATCAATCGGAGTTGTAGCGGCGTAATCCAAATAAATCAAGAAATCACTTCCATCCTTTAAACTTAAAAAACTCTTGATAATAGTTTAATAATATGTAAATATAGTTGTCAAGACACCTGTCATAAACAGGAGGAATGAAATAATGGTAAAAGCGGATATCATCGTGATAGGCAGTGGGATTGCTGCCTTGAAAACGGCATTGGAAGCAAGTGAACATAAGCATGTGATACTCATCACAAAATCAAATATCCGTCATGGTAATTCTTATTTAGCCCAGGGCGGGATTGCTGCTGCAATATCTGATCGTGATCGAGTATCCTTTCATAAAAAAGATACGCTGGCGGCTGGTCAGCGATATAACAAGGTGAAGGCAGTGGAAAAACTCGTTGAAGAGGCACCTTCGGTTATAGCTGAACTTATTGCTTCGGGTATGCCATTTGACCAAGATGATGACGGAACTTTATTGCTTGGCATGGAGGGGGCCCACAGTGAACGAAGAATCCTCCATAGTCACGGGGATGCTACCGGAAAGTACATGATGGAACATCTTATAGGCTGCTTGAAAAAATCATCGGTTACTGTGATGGAGAATGTTGCTGCAGTGGAGTTGATCATCGGGAAAGATGATTCTTGCATAGGCGTCAAAACACTTGATAAGGCAGGGGAACTTGTTGCCTATCACGCGGAACGGACGGTTTTGGCAACAGGCGGCTGTGGTTCCCTATACCATTTCACTTCAAATTCACAAACGGTTTCAGGTGATGGGATCGCACTTGCATTCAAGGCCGGTGCAAAAGTGCGTGACATGGAATTCATACAATTCCATCCGACCCTGCTTTTTGTGAATGGCAAAGTGAAAGGCCTGGTTTCAGAAGCGGTTCGCGGGGATGGTGCGAGATTAGTGACGGAAATGGGAAAGCCGATCATGGAGGATGTCCATAGCTTGAAGGATCTAGCACCAAGGCATATTGTTGCACAGACGATTTTTTCTTATTTACAGCGCGGTGAAAAGGTATTTTTGGATATTTCGATGATCAACGATTTTAAAAATCGTTTTCCGACAGTGAGCTCATTATGTGAAAAAAGCGGGCTGGACCTTCAATTGGGGAAAATCCCGGTTGCACCTGGAAACCATTTTCTAATGGGAGGGATTGATGTGGATGAATCGGGGCAAACCTCTGTACCCTCTTTGTATGCAGTTGGTGAAGTGGCATGCACTGGTGTACATGGTGCAAACCGATTGGCAAGCAACTCCCTTCTCGAAGGATTGGTTTTTGGAAATACGCTTGGCCGTTTCCTTGCTAAAGTGCCGGCAAGGTCGATACCGCAAGAAAAAGAGCAGTCCAAGAGTTCCAGTCAAATTTCCTTTCTACCTGAACTCACGACATTGCAGGAAAAATTAATGAACGAAGCGGGAATCGTTCGAAATGAAGCGGGTTTAACTCGACTGAAGGATTATCTTGAGACATTTAATATCGAAAAATTGCTGCAAATGGAAGTGACGGCATTACCGATACAGGAAATAACGAAAATCAATGCCATCATCGTGGCGTGGCTGATTGCCGAATCCGCATTGACCAGAACCGAAAGCAGGGGCGGTCATTTCCGCAGTGACTATCCTAACGAAGATGACACCCAATGGCTTGAAAATTCGGTTATCCTTGCTTGCACGGATGTAAAAAACCGAGTGAAAGGGAGACGACTATATGAATATATTGAAGCTTAAGCAGATGCTGCAACAATTTTTAATGGAAGATATAGGGGAATGCGATGTAACGAGCGATACGATTTTTGACCAAGGTGAACAAGGTACTTTGACATTCATCGCAAAAGAAGGCGGCGTCTTCAGTGGAGGGGACGTCATCAAGACGGGATTTGCATTGCTGGATGAGCAGATAGAGGTTTTCCTTTTTGTTCAAGATGGCGAAGTTTTCGAAGAAGGACAGCAGCTTGCAAAAATGACCGGCGATATGGCCTCCCTTTTAAAAGGGGAACGGGTCGTTTTGAATTTGGTGCAGCGTATGTCCGGAATTGCGACACAGGCTCATAAAGCTGCCATGATATTAGCGGGGACGAAGACGAGAGCTTGTGATACGAGGAAAACCACACCGGGCCTGCGGATGCTTGAAAAATATGCGGTCCGTTCCGGCGGGGCATTCAATCACCGATATGGTCTGTATGATGCAGTCATGATAAAGGACAACCATATTTCTTTCGCTGGGTCCATAACGAAAGCGGTTCAAACGGTAAAATCCAAACTGGGACATACCACTAAGGTGGAAGTGGAAACGGAATCACCACAGCAGGTGCTTGAAGCAGTGGAAGCCGGTGCAGATATCATCATGTTCGATAACCGGAGCCCCGAAGAAATCAAGCAACTGATCAAATTGGTTCCCGCCCACATCATTACTGAAGCTTCTGGAGGAATCCATTTAGACAATCTAGCCTCATATAGGGAAACAGGGGTAGATTATATTTCGTTGGGCAGCTTGACGCACAGTGTCAGGGCACTTGATATCAGCGCAAAGGTCAAAGAGCAGGAGGGGATATTGAAATGAACATATTGGAGATGGCTAAAACAGCAGGAAATACATTGCCTGAAAAGTATAAAACGATGACAAAGGTAGAGATGGAGAATCGGGTCCATGACATCAAGAAACGACTGGGGAACCGTCTTTATATCCCAGGTCATCATTATCAACGGGAGGAAGTCATTCAATTTTCGGATTCAACGGGGGATTCACTTCAATTGGCCCAGCTTTCCGCGCAAAATCGTGAAGCGGATTATATCGTGTTTTGCGGCGTGCATTTCATGGCTGAAACAGCGGATATTTTGACGGAAGAAGGGCAGACGGTTATCCTTCCTGATATGCGTGCAGGCTGCTCCATGGCGGATATGGCCGATATTGAACAAACGGAACGGGCGTGGACAAAGCTTCAGGATCTTTTTGGCGATACGATCCTTCCGCTAACTTATGTGAATTCAACTGCGGCCATCAAAGCTTTTGTAGGGAAAAATGGCGGGGCGACGGTGACGTCTTCCAATGCACAAGGGATGGTCTCGTGGGCCCTCTCGCAAAAAGAAAGAATCCTTTTTCTTCCCGATCAGCATCTTGGGAGGAATACCGCCTTTGACCTTGGAATCCCATTGAATGAAATGGCTGTCTGGGACCCGCATAAGGATGAATTGATCTATGAAGGGGAACTGGAAGATCTGAAGGTACTTCTTTGGAAAGGACATTGTTCAGTCCATGAAAATTTCACTACGGCGAATATTGAAACGCTTAGAGCGGAGCAGCCTGAAATGAATATCATCGTTCATCCCGAATGCCGCCGTGAGGTAGTCGCCCTGTCAGATTACGCGGGTTCGACATCGTACATCATAAATATGATTGAAAAAGCCGAACCAGGTAGTTCTTGGGCAATCGGCACGGAAATGAACCTTGTCAAGCGTCTTATCGCCAATAATCCTGACAAGAACATCATCTCATTAAATCCGAATATGTGTCCATGTCTTACAATGAACCGGATTGATCTGCCTCACCTGCTATGGGCGCTTGAATCCATTGAAGAAGGTATCATCATCAATCCGATAAAAGTGGAGAAGAACATTGCGGATAATGCCATCCTAGCATTAAACAGAATGCTGGAGCGCGTTTGAGTCAGTGCAAAAGACTTTGAATCATAAGAAATAGAGGGGTAGAACACCCGTTCGGTCAGTAGACCTACTGAGGATTGAATGGTCTTATCCCGAATGCAATTTTATCATGGGATCATTGCCATGATTTTAAAACAAGACCGAGTAATCCACGTGTATTGTTACTGTTTTAACTGAAACTCACAGGTTGGCGACACTCCTGCCGAATAACTGGCTAGCCGAGACACTTGCGTCGAGGAGGCTTGGCAGGCAGTCGGCGGAAAGGGAGCGGATTTCTGAAATCCACTGGAACATTTTTCAAATAAAAAACTGCAGACAAA
>NZ_JBFUIQ010000064.1:0-23238 GCF_056401795.1 Peribacillus sp. P4_D6 | reverse complement strand
GCCCTGGCATGGCCCCAGAAATATTTAGTCGGCTGCATATACTTTTCGAGCCCTGCACGCTTTATCGTTGAAAAGGCCTCCTCATTCGCTTCATCAAGCACTGTACTTTCATGGACCGTCCGTACATTCCTGCCTTCCATGATCAATTTCCCATCCACGATGACATGCTCCACATCATTCGCCACAGCTTGAAATACAAGCCGGTGAACATGCATGAATTCAGGGGTCAGGTGAGGCTGATGAAGATTGACCGTAATGACATCCGCTTTTTTCCCGATCTCGAGGGAGCCTATTTCATCATCCCAGCCAATGCATTTCGCAGCATCTATCGTGATCATTTCCAACAGCTTGCCTGGCGGTAAATAATAGTAGTCCCTAAGGGCGGCCTGGTGAACGAACTGTGTTTTCCTCATTGCCTGGAACATATCGAAACTTGTCGAAGGGGACGTCCCATCCGTGGAGATTGCCACAGTTGCACCCATCTCCAATAATTCAGTTATCGGGGTACGGGCATGAACCTGGCCAAATCCAGGTGATGCACTGACGTTGGTACCTGTTTCTGCCAGTATTCTTGCTTCATCGAAGGAAATGCCCCGACAGTGCTGTAAATGGACATCCGGACCCAATAGGGCATTTTCCTTATCCTGTACCGCTAAATGGATCATCCCGCCAAAGGCATCTGAGTGAATGCGTGTGTTATATTTCCTGGCAATCTCCCTTATTTTCTTCGCTTGATACAGGTCATGGTCGGTCAGCCCATAAAGCCTGTCAGGAGATGTCGGATTGGAGGGATCCACCGATGTAACGATGACAAATGGTGTAATGAAGGCTCTCGTACGGTCCTCATTTGCATGGTTCAGCGCCTCGATTACCACTTCCGCCCCCTGTAATACCTCTTCATAGGTAACTTCCTTTACCACTCTCTTTCCATCGATCCATCGGCTGAATAAATGGGGCCATGGAGGATTGCAAGGACCCGTGCATACCACTTCCCTGATTCCCGTTTCGGCGTATGCTTTTGCATGATTGATGGCGAAAATCGGTTCATCGGACCGCGGCATGGATCCTAACACGCTCACCCCAGTCGTCACGCCAGCCTTCAATCTCTCAAGGGCGGATAGCTTTCCTTCGTAATACCAAAACTCATCTGTAACAAAATGCTTGTACGTATTCGTCATGATCGGCATCCAAAAATCAATATTCTCCATGGCAATCGTTTTGAACATGGAATGTCCCCCATGCCCATGAACATCTATCAATCCGGGCAATATGCACTGATGGCTGCAATCGATGACTTTTACTGCCTCATACTTCGATTTCAGTTTTTCGGTCGCATCTACAGCTAAAATCCTTCCTTGATGTATGGCGACGGCGCCATCTTGCAGAATTCTCCTGTTTTGATCCATGGTAATGACGGTCCCATGGATTAGCAGTAAATCTATCATACTTTCCCTCCTAATTGAGAAGACAGCATAACATCCTTATGCTGTCTTCCTTTTGTGATGAATTCCTACTTCACGGTTACGTCATCAAGCATTAAATAATTTGCCGGATTCAGCCAAAGTCCTTTAACTGTCCCGCCATATACGGCCAAGTGTTCATAGTTACGGATAGGAACATATGGAACTTCTTCTCTTTCAATTGCCTGTGCCTTCGAATATAGTTCCTTACGTTTATCGCCATCCGATTCTTTACGTGCATTTTCAATCAATTTATCCACTTCCGGATTGCTATAGAATGAACTATTTCCCGCAGCACCTTGGGATTTACTATTGAAAAGGTTGAATTGATTATAATCTCCATCCCCGGTAGCATTGCCCCAGCCGCCTATCGATACCTGGTGCTCGCCCTTGGCTGTCRCATCAATGTAAGCCCCATACTCAAGGACTTGAATCTTGACCTTAATTCCAATTCCTTTTAACTGGGATTGAATCACCTCGGCCATATTGATCCTTTCCTTACGGTCACTCGTCGTCAGGGTAAACTCCAAACCATCCTTGACTCCCGCTTCAGTCAAGAGCTTCTTCGATTCATTAATATCATAGTCATAGCCTTTTATATCCGGATCGTAACCAAACACCTTTGGGCTCATTGTTGAATTTGCCCTCGTGCCAACGTCGTTATAAACCCCTTTGATGATGGAATCGACCTCGATGGCATGAGCGACCGCCTTACGGACCCTTACATCATCAAATGGCTTTTTCTTAACATTGAAGCTTAAGTATTCAACGGCAAGTCCCTCTGTGCGATATAAATCCATCGTGCCCGACGCTTCGATCCTATCAATCTCCGTCACTGGCACTTGATCGGTCACATGCGCTTCACCCGTTTCAATCATCGCAATCCTCKTGGCATCTTCAGGGACCACCTTGAATACCACCCCATCAATCTTAGGCTTATCCCCCCAATAGTCCTTGTTTTTCGAAAGGGCGATTTCTTCACCAGGCTTCCACGATTTAAAAACGAATGGACCTGTCCCAACGGGGTTTTGCCCGAGTTTGTCACTATTTTCCTTAATCGCTTTAGGGCTGATGATGCTTCCTTCATTACTCACTAAAATCGATAACAGCGGAGCATAAGGATATTTCAGCTTGAATTGTACGGTCGTTTCGTCAATCACTTTAATTTCCTTGATCATTTCCAATTTACCAGCCTGCGGAGAAGCTGTTGCCGGATCCAGTATCCTGTCGAAATTGGTTTTCACCGCTTCGGCATTGAATGGAGCTCCATCATGGAATTTGACTCCCTCCTGCAATTTAAACTCCCAAGTGACATCATCCAATTGTTTCCACTCCTTTGCGAGCAGCGGTTTAGGATCCATGTTCTTGTCAGGAACGAMCAATGTTTGATAAACCTTTTCATAAACGACGTTTGCAGATGGAATGTCTGTTATGAAATGGGGGTCAAGTGTGGTCGCGTCAGATAAGCGCGCGACGATCAGCGTACCTCCTTCTTTCGCTTTTTCTACTGTTTCCTTACTGCCGGTTTCTTCTGTTGCACACCCTGATAAAACGGATGAGATGCCTAATAAAGAAGCAAAAAGCAACCCAATCATACCTTTTCTCATTCTATTTCCTCCCTTTTTAACCTGCCTTTGTTTCTCCAAGTAACTTACAGCTATGAGTACATCGGGCTTACTGTAAATTATAAAAAAAAACCGAATTTTATATTTTCAGAATCTTTACTCTTTTTTTAATTATCTTTACTGCTTTTCCGCATCATATTTACTTCAATCCTTTTTTTGAATAAATTGAATGAAAGAAAAGGAGGAAATCCAATGAAGCCAGAGGTCGTCATCAATAATACCGAATTGAATGTAAAAGAAAGAAAATCTCCGAAACTAAGACACTGGAAAGCCTTTTATAAAAAATTCAAGCGAAATAAATTGGCATTGGTAGGCGGGTACATCGTACTTTTTTATATTTTATTGGCTATCTTTGCCCCTTTGATCTCACCGCAGGATCCCTATGAAATTGATTTGGTCAACAAACTCCAGACTCCATCAGCCGAACATTGGATGGGTACGGATGATAAGGGAAGGGATATTTTAAGCAGATTGTTATATGGAACACGGCTTTCATTAACGGTTGGGTTTGTATCTGTTTTCTTCGGGGCGTTCATTGGCATACTCCTCGGGTTAACAGCTGGTTATTACGGAAAATGGATCGATACCGTCATTATGAGGATTGTCGATGTTCTGCTGGCTTTCCCGGGAATACTGCTTGCTCTTGCCATCATTAGTGCCCTTGGTCCGAGCTTGATCAATGTTATGGTGGCGGTCGGCGTCTTTTCGATACCGATGTTTGCCCGGATTGTACGGGGTTCCACACTGTCAGTCAGGAAGCTGGAATATATCGATGCCATTCGTGCATTGGGAGCGACTGACTTCACGATCATATGTAAGCATATTTTTCCGAATATTCTATCTCCCGTCATCGTTCAAGCCACATTACGTCTGGCAACGGCCATTCTGTCGGCAGCCGGATTGTCATTCCTGGGACTGGGAGCCCAGCCGCCCTCACCAGAATGGGGCGCGATGCTGAGCAGCGGACGGGATTATTTGTTCAGTGCCCCCCACATCGCTTTGTTTCCGGGGATAGCGATATCAACACTGGTACTTGGTTTCAACATCTTCGGGGACGGACTTAGAGATGCCCTGGATCCAAGAATGAAAAAATAGGAGGAGAGAAAATGTTCGTATTCATTATCCGACGGGTACTTCAAACGATACCGGTTTTACTGGGTGTAAGTCTTGTTGTTTTCCTCATCATGCAAATGGTCCCGGGAGACCCGGCAACACTGCTTGCAGGTGAAGGAGCGACTAAAGAAACGATTGAATCACTGCGGCATGAGCTTGGCTTGGATCGTCCAATCCTCTATCAATATGTTGACTATGTCCTTCATGCCGTTCAAGGTGACTTTGGGGAATCACTCCGAAGCAGCCGCCCAGTTTTGGACGAAATCATGGTCCGCTTGCCCATCACCCTTGAACTGGCACTTGCCAGCATATTCATAACCGTTGTGCTTGGAATGATCGCAGGAATCATCTCGGCCACCAAGCAATACTCGGCAGCTGACATTTCCATCATGATCGTTGCTTTATTGGGAATCTCGTTACCTAGTTTTTGGCTGGGTCTCATGCTTATCTACTTCTTTTCCGTGAACCTTCATTTATTTCCGGTTTCAGGTTGGGGAACCTTCAGCCACATGATTCTCCCAGCCATAACCCTCGGGGCCGGCGGAGCGGCCATCGTTGCCAGGATGACCAGGTCGAGCATGCTTGAAGTCGTTCGCCAGGACTACATCCGGACCGCGAGAGCCAAAGGATTGAAAGAATATATCATCATTTATAAACACGGCCTGAAAAATGCGCTCATCCCCGTCATTACCGTCGTTGGCCTCCAGTTCGGTGCACTCCTTGGCGGCACGGTATTGACAGAGTCCGTTTTTGCCATCAATGGACTTGGGAGATTGATAGTCGATGCAATAAGAACGAGGGATTTGCCGATGGTCCAAGGCGGGGTCCTCATCGCTTCCGTTATCTTCGTATTCATGAATTTGGCAGTGGATGTCCTCTATCGATACTTTAACAAAAGAATAGACTTGAACTAAGGAGGTATGATGATGAAAGAGGTTGCTGATAAAATACTGGAGGTAAAAAATCTGCAGACCCACTTTTTCACTGATGAAGGAACGAGTAAAGCAGTAAATGGGATCAGTTTCTCCCTCAATAAAGGGGAAACGCTTGGAATCGTCGGGGAGTCGGGAAGCGGGAAAAGCATAACATCGCTCTCATTGTTAAGGCTCATTCCATCGCCACCCGGCAAGATTGCGGGCGGCAGCATCCTTTTTAAAGGGGAGGATCTGCTTACGAAGTCTGAAAAACAGATGCGGTCCATACGCGGGAATGAAATTTCGATGATTTTTCAGGAGCCGATGACGTCATTGAATCCCGTATATTCAGCGGGCGAGCAAATTGCGGAAGCGATCCGGCTCCATCAAAAGCTGGGAAAAAAGGAAGCATGGGATAAAGCCGTCGACATGCTTCGGCTCGTCGGGATCCCTTCACCTGAAAAGAGGGCAAAACAGGAGCCGCATGAGCTAAGCGGCGGAATGAGGCAAAGGGTCATGATCGCCATGGCACTTGCCTGCCACCCTGAGGTTTTAATAGCCGATGAACCTACAACAGCACTGGATGTGACGATCCAAGCCCAAATCCTCGAACTGATCAAGACGCTGCAAAAGGATTTCGGGACGGCTGTCATTTTGATTACACATGATTTGGGTGTCGTATACGAAACCTGTGATCGGGTCGCTGTCATGTACGCAGGGAAAATCGTTGAATACACCTTGGCCAAGGAAATATTCACGAACCCAAAACATCCTTACACCATTGGTTTATTGAACTCCCTTCCCCGTCTGGACATGGACCAGGAAGAACTGACCACAATTCCCGGGACCGTTCCAAGCCCTTACAACATGCCCAAGGGATGCAGCTTCGCTCCCCGCTGTGCACATGCGAAGAGCATTTGTGAACAAGCCGTACCGGATCTCCAGGCCATCGGCCCAAACACGGAGGTCAGCTGCTGGATGTTCACCCCCCAATGGGAGAAGGCATATGAAGCTCAAGAAAAGGTGGGGATTTAATGATGGGTGTACCAGCTGCAGAGAAAAAGGTTCTGCTTAAAGTGGATCAATTGAAGCAATATTTTCCGATCAAGGGTGGATTTTTCGGAAGGACCATCAATCATGTAAAAGCCGTTGATGACATTACCTTCGATATCAAACAGGGTGAAACCTTAAGCATCGTCGGCGAATCCGGCTGCGGGAAATCGACTACCGGAAGGGCCATCCTTCGATTGGATGAACCGACGAGCGGGAGCATTCACTTTCAGGATAGGGATTTACTGAGTTTAGGCAAAAAAGAAATGCGGCGTACCAGGAAGGATCTGCAGGTTATTTTTCAAGACCCCTTTGCCTCCCTCAACCCAAGACAGACGATCGGCAAAATTCTCGGGGAAGCTTTGGCGATCCAAAATGTAGTCCCTAAAGAAAACCGGAAGAGCCGGATTGAAGAATTATTGGGACATGTCGGGCTGAGACCTGAATCCATGGAAAGATACCCGCATGAATTCAGCGGCGGCCAGAGACAACGGATCGGGATTGCGCGGGCTCTGGCAGTGGATCCCAAATTGATCATATGTGACGAAGCTGTATCTGCACTGGATGTCTCCATTCAAGCGCAAGTGCTGAATTTATTAAAATCCTTGCAGCGCCAGTTCGACCTTACCTTTCTTTTCATTTCGCATGATTTAGGTGTGGTCAGACATATCTCGGATCGGGTGATGGTCATGTATCTCGGAAAAATAGTCGAAATAGCCGATAAAAAGTCCATTTTCGAACAGCCGCAGCATCCATATACAAGAGCATTGCTATCGGCCATCCCAGTACCGAATCCTGTACATGAAAGAGAACGGATCCTATTGACGGGTGATGTCCCGTCACCCATCGACCCGCCAAACGGCTGCCGCTTCCATACACGGTGCCCGTTTGTACAGGATATCTGCAAAACACAGCTGCCCGAACTGAAACGATCGGCACAAAACCATCAAGTGGCTTGTCACATTGTGTCATAAGCTGTAGATTTCCGGAGGGGTCTTTAGTATGATACTAATAAACAGAATCATTCAAGTTATTTAAAAATATAACAAGCAGAGGTTCTCCATGCTAAGTTACGAGGGATTCACGTTAATTATCATGCTCTTCATTTTAGCTCCCATCATGGGAGCTATCGCTCTTTTATTTCTATTCATATTCGAGAAAAGGATCGATCTTCTTGAAAATAAAAACAAGGAGATCCGCCTGGAGCAAGCACTGCAAGAAGCACAATATAATAAATTGAACCAGCAGATCCAGCCGCACTTTTTGTTTAATACACTGAATGTCATTCTGGGCTTGGCCCGCCTGAACAGGACGGCAGAATTGATACGGGCCTTAGAGGCTTTTTCGCAATTCCTGAAATTCAAGTATAAAGCATCGGAACCATTGATCCCCCTTTCCCAGGAAATCCAGTATACCCAGCATTATCTCGACATCCAGACCCTTCGCTTCGGTGATCGGCTCAAGATTGATATGGAGTGCCCGGAACCGTTATCAACCGCACTGGTCCCCCCCTTCATTCTCCAGACCTTGGTGGAGAATTCATTTAAACACGGGTTGGAAAAAAAAGTGGGTGAAGCCCTGCTGCATATCCGGTTCTATCTGGAATCGCAGATGGTGTATCTGGAAGTGGCGGATAATGGATTGATGGGAAATGAATCTTCCGTTACGGACGATGGCGGCCATGGCCTCGATAATATCCAAAAACGTTTATATTTGTATTTCAATGACCGTGCACAATTGCATATAGCTTCCAATGAATCGGGAACAAAGGTAGAGGTATCATGGCCGCTGGTTTTTGATAGGAAAATGGAGGAGGCGGAGGAATGAATGTATTATTAGTTGATGACGAACCATTGGTCCTTGAACAAATGGAATATATGATTCAGTCCATATACCCTTTTTGGAAATTTCACAAAGCTGCTGATGCCTGTCAGGCACTGACCCTCAACCAAAATCATAAAATCAACCTCGCTTTCCTGGATATTAATCTGCCGGGGCGATCGGGTCTTGAATTTGGTGAAGACCTAAGGGCGCTGAACAAAGAAGTCGAAATCATCATGGTGACCGCGCATCAAAGTTTCGATTATGCCCAGCAATCCATCAGGATAGGCGTGGTTGATTATTTAACGAAACCTGTAATAGAAAGTGATTTGCATAAAGTCCTTGCCAAGTATGACAAAAGGGAATCTTCCCATAACTATTCAACACTTATTCACCATTCGCTTTCATTCATTCATGAAAACTATGCCGAAAAACTCTCCCTTTCGGACATCGCCCGTGAAGTGCATACCAATCCGACTTATTTAAGCCGGAAATTCCATGAAGAAGTCGGCACTTCGTTTTCGGAATATTTAATGCACTATAGAATAAAGGCCGCAAAAAGGGCCTTGACCAATAACACCAGCTGGAGCATATCAGACGTCGCTGAAAAATCGGGTTTCAATAGCCAGCATTATTTCAGCACTTTATTCCGGAAGATAGAGGGAATCACGCCCAAGGAGTTCCGCGAGAAAGGAAAATGAACATTGCGATCACGTACATTTCAAGAATACGTACAAGGCCCCATTCAAATCGGGATGGGCTTGGGGATCATCTCCCTCCTGGCACGCTGGGTGACAGGCACCACAATATTATCCTCTCCTGAATCGATGGTGAAGTATGGAGTTTTCGGAGGGATCGGATACGCCCTGATGGGAGCGATCGCCCTGTTCATGTTCAGCTTCATCGGGAAGAGGGTCCGGCAGGATTTCCCCGAGGGCTTGACCATCGGGGACTATTTAAAAGCCCGGCTCCATCCCCTCGGATATTGGATATTGATCGTGATCCTGGTCATAACCAGCTTACACATTTTATTCATTCAGGGAATGGCCGCGTCTACCCTATGTCAGTTTCTTTTCGATACGCCCCTCTATGTCGGGCTGTTCTTTTTTTTCGCTTTCTGTGTCCTTTATGCTGGATTCGGCGGGTTAAAGCTCATTCATGGATTCGCCGCTTTTCAGGTCATATCCATGTTTGCCGCAGTTATCTTGATTCCTTTATACTTTTTCGTCAAGGAAGGGATTCAGCCTGTTTATGATGGGATTCGTTTATACCATCCATACATGCTCGTAATCAATAAGTATGATCTATGGAGTTTTCTTTTTGCAGGACTTCTTGTCGGGTTCGGCCAGTTTTTCTTTGACCTGACTTCGTGGCAGCGATTATTCATGATAGAAATGAAAAAGGTTCGATTGACATTCTCTTTATCCGGCCTTATATGGATCATATTCCCGCTCTCCTTTTCATCCCTGTTCATCATGGTAATCTTTACGGGCGGCTTCACTGATATACACTCGATTCTGGCTGGATTGGCAAATAAAATAACGACACCATTCTTTTTCATCCTTTTTGTGCTCTGCGCCATCAGTGCAATCACCTCAACATTCGGTGCCTGCCTGCATTCATTGGTAAGCCTGATCGTAGCCAATATTCTTGAACCATTACAAACAGAAAAAAGCGACCATCAAAAAATAAGGATGGCCTGCCTGCTTTCGATCTGTATTGGAGGATTGGTTTTCGTTGCCACACTCTTCTATTCCCCAAACCTATTGGAGCTCTTATTTTATTCAGGCAATATATATTCGGCATTGCTGGCTCCAATCCTGGTTATCGTATTCAGTAAAGGAAAAGTCGCTGATTACATACCGATAAGCGCGGTCCTGGCGATTGTGGCTTCATACATCATCCAGCCTCATGTAAGTGAATTCCAAAGCATATGGTTCAGTGGATTGGCTTCATTGACGATCCTAGTGATTTGTACGATCCTTACCCTCATCAAGAACAAATGGAGGATCGTGAAAACAAAGCCATGAATACAGCCACCCCCCATTCATTATGCATGAATGGGGTTCTTCTTTAATCCCGTAAAAACTTAGCTAGCCACCTTCCTGAAATACCGATAAACCTTTTCTAGCTTTTGCGTTTGTTTCCCCTTTGGGCTTTCCATATTACCGAATTCGAAAAACTTCACTTTCTTGATCCCGACAAAATTGAATAGTGCTCTTTTCATCAATATTTTATGCGCATCATTCAACCAGAGAAGCGGATACTTTGCAGGTCCCTTCATCGTGGACACACATACGACCGACTTTCCTTTCAGAAGGCCTTCCGGGAACAAGCCCTTTTTATCCCTGTAGGCAAAATTCGCAGAAAATAATTGATCGATGTATCCCATCAGCATGGCCGGTGGCCTCCCCCACCAGATCGGATAGACAAAGACAATCTTGTCGGCCCAAATAATTTGATTTCTATATTTTTCAAACTGAGGATCACGATGCATATCACGCCTTCGTTTATGCTCATTGAACTCCAAGAGCGGATTGAAGCCCTCTTCATATAAATCCAAGACCTGCAGCCCCTTTATGTTCGGGTTCTCCTTACTTCCCTTGACGACTTTTTCTAAAAAAGCATGGCTTAGGCTTTTATGATTTGGATATGTGTAGATGACCAGCAAGTTCATGACGTACCCCCTATTTACTTATCATTTGATAACAATCATATAACACCATCTTTTTTATTGTCAAATGATAATTGTATTTTGATAATATTTTTGATATCTTCTCAGTAAGAGGTGAAAGTTATGGACAAAAAAGCTCTTTTTGAAAAAATGGTCACATTTACAACTTCCGTACATCAAGTGACACACGAATTGACACAAAACGCCAAATCCGATTCCATCACGCCGGTACAATATAAAATTCTTGAATATATAACCGTCAGTCAGCCTGTCACACCAAGTGAAATCAGTGACTGTCATCATATCTCCATGCCTAACACGAGCCGTGAACTGAAAAAATTAAGCGAAAAGAATTTAATTGAAAAAATAAGTGATTCGGAAGATAGACGGAAACAATACATCCGCCTCTCCAAAGAAGGGGAAATGATGATGAACGAGGCTTTTGCAATCGTGGAATCCCGTTTTCAAAGCCGGCTGCAACATGCATCAAAGGAAGATTTAGCGGAGATTGACCATGCCCTGGACATTCTTCAAACAAAACTTTTTTACTGATGAATACAAAAAGGGCTCCTGCAATTGAAGTTGACGAAGAATCGACTTCAATCGCGGGAGCTCTTACATTATCTCCATGCATGTTTTATGATCAGGTACCGCAAAAAGTCCGGTAAGGTTTTGTTGACTCAGGCAGTGCGGCGTATTCTGCTTGTTTTTCGCAGTGTGCATAAGGATTTGCAAGAACATCCAACAGCCGTTCCATCACACTGTAGTCCTCTTGTTCCACTGCCGCCTCCAACGCCTCTTCCACCCGGTGGTTCCGCGGAATCACTGCAGGATTGCTGTTCTGCATCAACTGATTCGAAGACTCTTTCGATTCCTTCTGCCTCCCTAGCCTCGCCTGCCAAAGCTCCTGCCACTGAGCGAATTCCGGTGTCCCGAAAAGGACCGTATCCTCCATTTTATCAAAGGTCAGAGCACGAAAAGTATTGGTATAGTCGGCACCATGCTTCTTCATCATACTGAGGATGCCATTAACAAGGGCCTCATCCTGAGTCTCTTCGTTGAATATCCCCAGTTTCGCCCTCATTCCCGCTAACCAATTGGAGTGATACAGATCATTAAAAACGGAAATCTTATCTTGGGCCAGTGTAACGGCCTGATCCTCGTCATCATGCAACAGCGGCAATAGGGATTCAGCGAACCGTGCAAGATTCCAACCCCCAATTACCGGCTGGTTACCATAGGCATAGCGGCCTTGCCTATCAATTGAACTGAATACGGTTGCAGGGTCATAGGCATCCATGAAGGCGCAAGGGCCATAATCGATGGTTTCCCCGCTGATCGTCATGTTGTCGGTGTTCATCACTCCATGAATGAAGCCGACCAGCTGCCATTGGGCAATGAGCTCAGCCTGACGCTTGACCACTTCCTGCAGCAGCGAAAGATAACGGCTTTCATCTGCTTCAATGTCTGGAAAATGACGCTCAATGGCATAATCGGCAAGTGTCCGCAGTTCCTCGATCGTGCCCCATTTTGCAGCGAATTGAAAAGTTCCGACACGAAGATGACTCGAAGCCACACGGGTCATGATGGCACCAGGCAGCCCTGTTTCACGAATCACCGTTTCACCGGTCGTCACCACTGCCAGACTTCGGGTGGTAGGAATGCCGAGCCCGTGCATCGCCTCGCTGATGATGTATTCGCGCAGCATCGGTCCAAGTGCAGCCCGGCCATCGCCCCCGCGGGAATATGGCGTTCTTCCTGGACCCTTCAGCTGGATATCGACCCTCCCGCCTTCTGGCAACACCTGCTCGCCAAGCAATATCGCCCGGCCGTCCCCTAACATGTTAAAATGACCGAATTGATGCCCAGCATATGCTTGGGCAAGAGGCGAAGCACCTTGCGGGATCTCGTTTCCGGCAAACACCGCCACACCATCTTCGCTATGCAGCGACTTCACGTCCAAACCAAGAGAATCCGCCAAACCCTCATTGAGAATGATCAACTCCGGTGAACGTACAGGAGTCGGGTTCGTGCTCGTGAAAAACTTTTCCGGTAGACGTGCATAGCTATTGTCTAAATTCCATCCTGTTTCATTAGTCATGGTTTCTCCTTTTCTTATTTTGACTTTTTTATAAAAGATATTTCGCTCAAGATTCAGTTAAAACACGCGATAAAACTAAGTTGCAGTCCATTTTTTAATGTCTGCTTCTAACAATTAATTATACCTTTTTTGCATAAAAATGGCTCTTTTAAAGTCGTGTTAAATCCATTACGTCCCGGGATTTCATAAACCGATTGCGGTTCCTTAGAATGAAAAAAAGCAGGTACCCTTAATGGGTTCCTGCTTCAGACTGTAGACAAACCCGATGAAAATCATTCCACTCCAAGCACTCGCTTTACTCCTGCGGGGCCTTCCCTCGACGCGCTTATCCCGCAGAAGTCTCGCGCCTTCCGTTCCAATCAATTTTGTTCCATTTGCCTATAAACTCAAGTACGCACCCTTTAGGTTCCTGCTTCTTTTCCTAAGATGCCAATAGTTACAATTCCATTATGAAACATTATGTATCAAACAAGCCTGCCATTGATTCGGCAGGCTTGTTTCTTCTCTTCTTATTCGTTCCATCCTCCACCCATTCAAGGATATGCTTAATTCAGTAAAGTCAGGCTGATAAAGGCAATGCCAAATATACAGTACAGAATGAGGGTAAAGGGCTGGGGAAAAATAATATATACGATCATACTGATGATCATCAGCAGGATGCTGAAGGCATTTATCCTATCTCTCCACATACTCACCTTTGGTCAACTCCTTTTCCACAAGCGTAAGGTACATTTTTCATCGCAAACTTCTTCCGGTGCTGCCTGGCCGGCTTTGAGGAACCACTTCTCCCACAGTCAAAGCGAACATCAGCAAAAATAGAGTTTCTTCTTCATCCTTCGTTCCTCTTTGTTATAATGGCTGTGTGCCTAATTTGATTTTTTTCATTTTTCGTTAGTAAGTAAGCGACTGATAATTTATAATTATAAAATTGAACCCACTAAACAGCCATGTAGCCAAAATGATAAATTCATGAAAATAATTTAAATTTTCAGATTTTTTAAGGGGTATGAAGTGAATGATCTATAAAACTTTCAAGGTTGTATTGAGGACCATGCACAAAGGCCAAACCGAGGAATTCGCCTATGTATATGAAGGGAAAAGCCTGCTGATCGGCCGGGCAAGCCAGCACTCCAAAGCTGATTTCAGGCTTTACAATGACTTTGTTTCCAGGGAACATTGCCGGATTTATATGGAGGAAGGGCAGCTCCTCATTGAGGATTTGGCAAGTAAACACGGCACCTCCGTGAACCAGATGCCGCTCGTACCGGGCAATCCCTGCCACATTGAACCGGGGGATTCGATTACGTTGGTCAATGGATTGATTGAATTCATAATCTCCATCGACAACGATTTAACAATGGATTTCACACCGGTGATCCCCGCCGAATTCCTGCAAACCGTCGCTATCAATGAGCACCTTCAAACCGTGATCATCAATGAAGAAGCACCCATTAAAATGCCGACCAAGGAATTCAATTGCTTTAAGCTGCTATATGAAAATTTGGACAATCTTATTTCAAAGGAAGAAATTGTCCAGCAAGTCTGGCCAGAGCGGGTCGGAGATCCCGAGCAAATTGTGACGGCAGAGGAAATCGCTTCACTGCTGTACCGCGTGCGGAAACGGTTAAATGGGCACTTTGCAATAAAGGCCGTCATTCAAAAGGGATATTATATGGAATCCATCCATTCATTCAATTTATCGGACTTATCATGACAATCATTCGAAAACATGAAAAAAGCATTGTGGATAACAATGCTTTTTTTCATGCTTATATTGGATATGGAAAGTGTATATGTCCACGGTCCATTATCATTTCTTTGGCAAATCCAGATTAGTGAATTCATCGACTGGAACGATGTCTTCTTCCATACCCATCACCTTCAGCACAACCCGGTCTCCTACATTCGTCAACACAACATCAGATAGCGCATTGACACCTGGGTCCACCGAGAACCTCTTGGCATTGCCTTCGACGATTAAATGGAATACGTATCCATTCGAGAGATTGGCATCATTGATCCTCATTACTTTCCCCTTTATTTCTTTCATCTCAAATCCTTTTTGAGGCGTCACACCGCTTACTTTCCCTAAAGAGGCAATCAGTTTTTTATAATTGCGGAAAGCTTCGTCTTTCGTTTTCCCAAAGACCACTTGGGGATTATCGCTATTGGCATAAACGATCGCCACACCTTGGAACTTGCTGCCCTTTGTAACCGGAATCACATATGTGGGAGCACCGTAGATCGTATAGAAAATTCCATTAGTGGCTTTCCAACCTGGATATTTGGACAAAAACTCACTCGCATTGGCGTTGGATTTTGCTTCCTTTCCGGTCAGAACGGACGTGACGCCTTTGTAGTACGTCATTTCACCGGTTTTGGCATTGAAAACACCATAACCTACAAGGGTTTTGGAGTTTCCATTTGACTTAGCCCGGGTAAAGTCCACTACATAAATCAATTCGCCTTTTTCGTTAAACGTAACCTGCATATTATCCTCATTAGGAATCAGGACATCTTTCTTCGGCCCAATCAGGGACTGGTTTTTCCAACCGTGAACATATTTTCCCCAGTAAGTCCAATATTCCAGGGCTGTTTCCAATGTGAATGTCCGATCTACCAATTTAGGTTCTTTTCCTTTTGGATAGTATTTCGTGTCCCCCGTTTCCGGATTCACCAATACCACCCCGTCCACCACGGGACCGCTGCGGTATTTCAAATAATGTCCGACTGAAGCTACGAAGAAGGGCTTTCCATCTTCATTCGGTTCCAAATATGAATCATGGATGATTTTATTCGGATATGCCTTGCGGATGGTCCTTTCCAAATCATGATCAAGGTACTGTGATGGAGCATACAGCATCTTCCCTTTGACAGTACTTGCCCCTTTATCCGTCGATACGGCGGAAATCAGATTATAACCTGGCGTGTATTCCGCTTTCCCGGCTTTTAAAAACCCGTCCATTTCAATGGGTGATGTATAAGCCAATTCATCATTGATATTGGTCAGACGGTATTCGCCTTCAGTGAAATATGATGCATTTTCTATTTTATTAATCGCCGCATCGCCTTTTGCGTCAGCCATTTTCACTGTAACGAGCGGCATGGTTTTTATATCTTGAACTTCTTCCAGCTCTTTTTTCTTATCGACCTTCGCCAATCCATGCAGATCTGCGGCAAAAGTGAGCGGGTAGAACAGCATGATGATCCATGCGGCAATCAACACGACACCCATCAAACTGTTGAAGTGTACGTTCCAAGGTGTTTTTGGCTGCTTTGCCGCTTCATTTCCCCTCCGATTCCGTCGCGTGCTTGAAGATTCAGTGGCCCTGTACATATACATGCTTGAATCGATGATCAGAATGAGCCCGAGAATAATGGCAAAACACGAAAAGAATGCAGCGGCAGTAAGATCCAGCAGCATGATATCGATAACGAAAAACAATATCGCAGCAGAAACTAAAAGTCTCAGCACTTGTTCTATGAAAAAAGGTATATCTTTTTTGGTGATGGCGTTCGTCCATCTCTGCGGAATCAAGGAAAGTCCCAATATGGCAAATGGTATTTTCATTAAAATTCCTTTTAAGATGAAACCGAGTAGTGAAAGTATCATGGTTTGAAAAATCTCTCCTTGTCATGTATGTTCCTATTTACCCATTTTACCACTTTTGTGCAACTAATTTACTATTTTTTAAATCTAGCGAAATTACGTCAAAACTATTTGCTCCACCGATGCTACTTTTTCCGATTCAATGTTTATATAGACTCTAGAAAAGAATCGATGCCAAAGGGGGCGAAGCCTTATGATTTATGAAGAAACATACCGATACCTATTAAGAAATGTATCCTCCACTGAATTCGATACGTGTTTGTACGCCTTGCTCCACAGTGATTGGGATGGGGTCATTCAGAGCCCGCTTCATATGATGGCCCGGGGAGTCGGAACGACAGAAAAGTACTTAAGGCAGATCATCCATAAATTCACCGCACCACAAGGATCACTAAAAAAAGTGTTTGTGCCTGTTCATCTAGGTGAAGATGTTTTGTACAAGTTTAACCTTGGTCCTGCAAGTAATCTTGGCTATAACAGGAAGACGGACCGTTATTGCAAAAAGTACCGTTTCTTTTATAGTGCTGCTTTCAAAGCCCTAACGATTCATGGAAAAAGGCTGCTGCTTATGGGTGCCTTCCGAATGTCCGTTTTGAAGTCTGAAGAAGTACTGTTCGATTATCATGAAATCGTTCCTGATTCCCGCTCGCCATTCACAAGGCAGCGCTTATTGGATGCAGTCGCTGCAATCCATGACGCTTTAGGCCATATCGTAAAGATTTCTTTTGCGAGCAGGGCTTTTTCAAAAAAAGAAGTTCTGGTATTCACCTTTACCGAAGGCGTCTTGGAGGAGTATAAGGAAAATAGGGCGGAACGGACATTGTTGCGGAGAACGATTTTTAACTCTGGCTACCTTGGGCATATCAATGATTCTGTATGCAGGGAATTGGAACGGGTCGGCAAATATATTTTCCGTTCATTTCTGCAAGAAGCGACGAACATCTCCCATGATATCCAAAAGGAACTGCAGAAGTTAGCCCGTTTCATCTATTCTCATTCCCTTAAGAAATTTGGCCAGGCTCTACCTGCCAATAAGCAGTTGCTTCTTGCCCCAAAACAAGCCTCTGCTTATTTAAGCAAAATCATGTACAATGAAGCATTGGAACAGATGGTCAAGTATGCCCACCAGGCAGAATCCATCAAAAGCCTGCTTGAACGCGACCATTTTCATAGAAACATCTCAGAGAAAGCTCTCCGCCGGGAAGTGAATGATTTGGAAATGGATGAACATATCGAGCCCATTCTCCGTAAATACCATCAAGCGGACTTCATCCGCCATGTGCTGAACGACTGGTGCGAAACATGGCTCATTTCCCGTGTAAAGACAGTGACCGATGAATTCCGGGCGGAAGGAAAAGGGAAAAATACCGAAGATAAACAGGTCGCGGCCGAATATATGGCCCGCATTAGAAACGATACATATGGCCAGTTGGACAGGCTTCTGACCTTGCTTCTCCAATTCGGCAATCATGCAGTGGCCCCGGACGTCCGGAACTTCCCTCTCACAAAGAAAAAGGAAACCCTCCAATCCTATTTCGCGATCCAAAAGGAGCGTCTCGATGTTCTCTCCATTTCGTCTTAAAATAATATGTTTTCCAAGAGAACGGATCCGTTCTCTTTTTTTTGCTTGTAACAAATGCCGACTGTGAATTGCAGAATGACGATTGTGGTTTGGTGATTGGCGCACTGTGGATTTCTCCTCTGAATTCGTGTATTGCATATGGCTTTTGTGGATAAGGGGACTTGGGAAGCAAGTTGTTTTGACGGCAGGCCATAACACTTGTAAGGGCAGGGGCATTTATTATGGAGTTATTCCAAGGGTCTAAGCATGGGTTTATATAAAGGAACTGAAAAAGGTTTTAATCATCAGTATGAATAAGGGGTTGAATCTCGGCAGACAAACAGGCCCCCATTTAGAATGGAAAGCCCTCATGATTTGTTATGGTATTAATAATAGTTTCCCCGAACTTTTCCTGCTTTCAAGAAGTCGATGTGCATCCGCCCCATTTTCCAACGAAAAAAGAGTCGGTTCTTTTATGTGGATTTCCCCTGACAGAATCCATTGGAACAGCTCTGCTGTTCTTCTTGTCCGTTCTTCATGGGTAGTCAGGACGTTCCAAAGGTCTCCGCCAATTAATGCCTTGGATGTATCCATTAACATTCTGGGATCGATTTTCTCTGGATCACCGCCTGCCATCCCAAAGAATACAACAGTTCCTCCAGTCTTGGTCGCACGGAAACTATCCATCAAGGTTTGGCCCACTGATTCATAAACGACATCAACGCCTTTACCGCCGGTAACAGCCTTAATGGACTCCACCCAGTCCGATCCGTAAAGGAAAACATGATCCGCACCCATTTGTTTGGCAACAGCCGCTTTATCATTTGATGAGGTCAACCCAATGACCTGACCGCCCTTCATCCTGATCATCTGTGTCAGTAATTGACCGACTCCGCCTGCAGCGGCATGGACCAGAATGGTTTCCCCTTCTTTAACTCGATGGCTGTCATGCGTTAAATATTGGGCAGTCAATCCTTGAAGTAAAACGGAAGCGGCCGTTTCAAAGGTAATGCCCTCAGGCAGAGGCAACAGCTTATCAGCTGGAACTGAAACCAGCTCCGCGTTGGCATGGGGAACATCAGCGAACCCGACACGGTCTCCTGCTTTCACATGATGGACATCTTCCCCGGCATATTCGATGACCCCTGCCCCTTCATACCCTAGAATGAAGGGGGGATCACCCACCAAATGATAATTCCCTTTCCTTCTATATACATCAGCAAAATTCAACCCAATTGCTTTCATTCGAACGATCACGGCTGATTTTGAACGTTCAGGTTCTGCAATTTCCCTTACGGACAGAACTTCCGGCCCGCCGAAATCATCAAAGACAAGTGCTTTCATCATCCTAACTCCCTTCAATGTATCTTCATTCTTTAAGATATAGGATGGACCCTTTGATGGCAAGAAAACAAACAAATGACCGCCCTGCCCATTAAAGGCAGGAGCGGTCACTACGTTTACTCAATCTGTATTGGAACCAGGACCGTTCTTTCGTTTATTCGCAGAATATTCCTTACCGTGTGCTTCATGTTCTGCAATGATATCCGCTTTCGGTATATGGTTATTCTTTTTTGGTGAAGCGATGCGGTTGCGATGTTTTTTTCCCATGATCTATCTCCCCTTCATCCAATGTTTTTTTAATTGAACTAATGTTAGCTTGTCCGATTACCACCGAAAATACCGGTAAAATAAGCACTTCATAATAAAGGAAAAACCTTTATGGGGACCGAATAGATAGAAAACAGATTTATGAGGAGGGGAAAAATGTTTCCTGTATTGAACACGGAAAGGTTACGCTTACGGGAAATTCGTGAAAGTGATGCGGAATCTCTTTTCCAATGCTTATCAAAAGATGAAGTCACCCGCTATTATGGCCAGGATTCATTGGAAAATGTCGAACAGGCCAAGGATATTGTAGCAGCCTTTGCGAAAAACTATCATGAAAAACGAGCCGTTCGATGGGGAATTGAAAGAAAAGATACACAGGAATTGATTGGTACCATCGGTTTTCATGCCCACAGTCCCAAATACAGACGGGCCGAAATCGGTTATGAAATCCATCCAGCGCATTGGCGCAAAGGATTTGCGTCAGAAGCGCTTAAGGAAGCTATCGCCTACGGTTTCAACGACCTTGATTTAACCCGTATCGGCGCGGTCGTTTTTCTGGAAAATCAACCATCAAGTGAGCTCTTGCTTAAGCTGGGTTTCATCCAGGAAGGAATATTAAGGAGTTATATGTACCAAAACGGGATCCCTCATGATACATATGTCTATTCCTTGCTGAAGTGAAACCAACTTCTTTGGAAGGTTGCACCTGAAGAAATTCGCGACACTCCTGCCTATAATAGTCAGTCGGCGGAAAGGATGCGAATTTCCGGTACCAAGATTCGGTTCTGTCCGGAGCATCCTTCCCCCATTCCATTTACTTATTTTGGTAGAATAAAATCACAAATAATCTTCCTTAATATCCCAAATTACCTACAAAAAAAAGTCACCAAAACATGGCGACTCCCACTTCACGATTTAGGTGACTACAAGATAGTCCTTCAAGGCCTGCTGCAGCGTACCCTTTGTTTCTGCTTTATTATCGAGCTGAATCCCTGAACGGATCATTTTCGTAACAACCTCTGGGCGTAATCCAGTCACCACAGCTTTACACCCCATCATTGCCGTTCCATCGAGGATTTTCATCAAATCAGTGATCATTTCAACTTCGATTTCGATGATACCGGACAAATCCAAGATCAAGGTTTGTATCCGCAGTTTACCTATCTCCATCAATACCTTTTCTTCGATTATCTGTATCCGTGAATAGTCGATTGTCCCAATTAACGGAAGGACACAGGTGGTGGAAGTGATGGGAATGATCGGGACGGATAGATTTTCCACCAAGTTTTGCTGAGCGAGAATCAATTTGTCTTTGTAATCGGAGTAACTGACGAAAAAGGATTTAAGAAATTCATCAACCTTTTCATTCACTATTTTTTCTAAATCAAAAAAGACCTTGGAATCCTCAATAAACGCTTTCTTTTCTTGTTCGAACTTATAAAGAAAGGTCCAAAGCGTTCTGCGGAGGGCCTGAATCCATTCCAGCTTGAATGAAAGCGTCAAGGAGTGGGTTGCCCACGTAACTCCCTCTTGTTCGGCAAAGGCAATCAAATCCGTTTCATTCTGCTCCACTATATAACGGACGAGCTTATGTGCATTATTCAAAAGGTCGACATTTCCAATCAGAAGGATTTCTTCGATTTTATCCCTGACATTGACCGCTGCTGATAAAAGATATTCTTCAAACTCACTTTTATTCTGCAAAAGGAATTCCATTATTTTATCTTCATCATAAACAAAACTCACTCTTCTCCACTCCCTTTTTGAACATCCAACTGTGATTTTTGTTACTATTTACTTTCTATATGTGTGGAGTTTTTTCCTGCTAATCGCTCATATATTAAAGAGAAGGTGTTGAAGCTGGTTAAATCTCCTCTCCTGAAAAAACATTTTTCGATGCGGAAGAAAAAATCAGATGGGTGGAAGATTTCCCGTATTTAATGGCTTCATCGACGAAGTCTTCCAGCGTTTCCATCGAATATGTACTTATTTTGATAAGATAACTGTATTGACCGGCTAACCGGTGGCATTCCAGAACTTCTGGATGGCTCAAGCTAAATTGATAAAAATCTTTGCATCTATCCGTTTCGAATAATATGAATGCCGTAATGCTCCTATCAAGTTTTTCAAGTGATATTTCCGTTTTATACCCCTTTATCACTCCGCTTTCCTCTAATTTATTCACACGTTCTTTCGTTGCTGGTGCCGTTAAGGACACTTCTTGCGCCAGTTCCTTCATGGACATGCGCCCATTATTCTCCAGCAAGGAAAGTATTTTTTTATCCGTTCGATCCATCTCAATCGCCCCCACTTTTTATAATTAACAGAATCCTTTCAAATACATTATAAAATAAAAAGAAATGTGATGAATACGTAATTAATCACATGTATAAAGGGATTTGCTTTTTATATAATTAATTCAAATATAAATAAGGGGGAACTGTTATGAAAAAAGTATTGATGCTGCTATCCAATGGATTCGAAGCGGTTGAAGCAAGTGTGTTTACAGATGTATTGGGGTGGAATAAATTAGAGGGCGATGGCACCACTGACCTGGTTACGGTGGGACTTCACGAACGATTGAAATGCACCTGGAATTTTATCGTGCAGCCCGAACTGACCCTCGATCGAGTGAACCTTGATGACTACGATGCTCTGGCCATTCCAGGAGGCTTTGAAGAAGCCGGTTTCTATGAGGATGCCTATGATCAGAGGTTTCTTGATGTAATCAAACATTTTCATAATAAAAACAAAATCATCGCAACCATTTGTGTAGGTTCCCTCCCACTAGGAAAAAGCGGGATATTGAATGGAAGAAAAGCCACAACATACAATCACCCAACCAGTAAGAGACAGGGGCAGCTAAAAGATTTTGGGGCGATTGTCTTGAACGAACCGATTGTCGTCACGGACAATATCATTACATCCTACAATCCATCCACAGCATTCGATGTTGCCTTTACGCTCTTGGAAATGCTCACTTCACAAGATAATTGTGAACATGTGAAGGAATTGATGGGCTTCCATTAAGAAGATCTTCGAAACCTACACGATTTGGGTGTTGATTTCCGCTTCAGGCACCCGCTTATCCGCGGGCGGTCTGGGAGTCGCACTTTGTTACAAAATACAGATGGAAATCATACTTGGAGTCGAAGGTAATACTTTAGGTCAGTTGGTTCAGGAACATTATTTAAATACGTTTTCCGAACTCTTTCTCCTACAGTCTTTTTAGAAGGATGAAAACTTGAAACATGGAAGATATCAAAGCAATTATGAAGTACAACGGACCGTGAAAGTAGCGGCAAAAAGAGGTACGGAATAAATTCCAAACCATGATTTTAAAAGAAACTTTTGGTTATGTTTTTAACTATTTTATACGGATGAAACCCTTAAAAGAATGAAGAAAATTGCGAYACTCCTGCCGARTWACTGGCTAGCCGAGACCTCGCAGCCGCTTGCGGTGAGGAGGCTTGGCAGACAGTCGGCGGAAAGGGAGCGGATTTCTGAAATCAACTGGATCTTTTTTTCACAAAAAAAAACTGCAGGCAAACTTGAACTGACCCAATAAAGTTAGACATATAATTTAAGCAGCTTCTAAGACCTGAGTTCGGTATTCTATCGGACTCAGGTCTTTTAATTTTACCTTCATTCGTTTGTGGTTATAGTAATGTATATAATCATCTAATTCCTTTTCAAAG
>NZ_JBFUIQ010000063.1:0-23517 GCF_056401795.1 Peribacillus sp. P4_D6 | reverse complement strand
GGTGAGACCCCACAGGCGTTTACGCCGAGGAGGCTCACCGCCCGCCCCGCGGAAAGCGAGCACCTGGAGGGGAAATCAACCACACTGTACTACTTCGTAAATAGCAACAAAGTATGCGAAAACAGCCTTGTTTTTAGACCAAAGTTGATTGGAGCGGAAGTGCGAGACTCCTGCGGGAGCAGCGGGACAGGTGAGMCCCCACAGCCGTTTACGCCGAGGAGGCTCACCGCCCGCACCAAGGAAAGCGAGCACCTGCAGTGGAAATCAACGTTAAAACCTCAAAACAGTAGGGTAAAACCAGATAATTTCGAGTTGTTTACAGTCTGAGACTGCCAGTTCATCCTGGCAGTCTTTTTCTTTTCCCTTTTTTCTAAATTGTTGTATTTAGGATAAAAACGCCAATTTTTCAACACGAATTTCTTGGATAATTTCGCCCTTCCAAAGGAGATACTAACAGAAATGACAAACTAGGAGAGTGCAGGAGGGAATAAGATGAATTGGACAGGATTGGCGTTGTTTATCCAGCTGTTTTTTGGGATTATTATTGGATTGTATTTTTTGAACTTATTGAAAGGCCAGCGGACACAAAAAGTTTCCATTGACCGTGATTCACGTAAGGAGATGGACCAATTACGGAAGATGAGATCGATTTCGTTAACAGAACCATTGGCAGAAAAAGTTAGACCAAGCACATTTAATGAAATCATCGGTCAAGAAGATGGGATTAAATCTTTAAAAGCTGCTTTATGTGGGCCGAATCCCCAGCATGTGATAATTTACGGTCCTCCGGGGGTAGGGAAAACAGCAGCTGCCAGACTTGTTTTGGAAGAGGCGAAGAAAAATGGCAAGTCCCCTTTTAAGAATTCGGCCGTTTTTGTTGAATTGGACGCCACCACAGCCAGGTTCGATGAACGAGGGATTGCCGATCCGCTCATCGGTTCTGTGCACGATCCAATCTACCAAGGAGCCGGGGCGATGGGACAGGCAGGAATTCCGCAGCCAAAGCAGGGTGCAGTCAGCAATGCACATGGAGGCGTACTGTTCATAGATGAAATAGGGGAGCTTCATCCGATACAGATGAATAAACTTTTAAAGGTATTGGAAGATCGTAAGGTTTTTCTGGAAAGTGCCTATTATCAAGAGGAAAATCAAAATATTCCCACTCACATCCATGATATTTTTAAAAATGGTCTGCCGGCTGACTTTCGGTTGATTGGTGCCACAACAAGAACGCCAAATGAAATCGCGCCTGCGATACGTTCAAGATGCATAGAAGTGTTTTTCCGTGAACTGGAACGGGAAGAAATAATCGCCGTGGCCAAGAATGCCTCAGATAAAGTGGGGATCACCATCAGTGATAAAGGCTTGGAATCGATTTCGGATTATGCCCGAAATGGCAGGGAAGCTGTCAACATGATTCAGACTCTTGCAGGAATCTCAATTAATGAAAACAGGACTTTCATCAGGGAAGAAGATATAGATTGGATGGCTCATAGCAGCCAGCTGACCCAAAGAATGGACAGGAAAATAGAAGCGAAATCCAAAATTGGCCTTGTCAACGGTCTTGCAGTCTATGGTCCAAACAGCGGGGCATTGCTGGAAATAGAGGTTACGGTAATGGCTGCCTCTGATGAAAAAGGTTCGATAAACATTACCGGTATCGTTGAGGAAGAAAGTATCGGCGGCGGGAGTGGCAAATCGGTTCGACGCAAGAGCATGGCGAAAGGTTCGATTGAAAATGTCATTACGGTATTACGCTCGATGGGAGTGCCTGCCAATCAATTCGATATCCATGTGAACTTTCCGGGCGGAAGTCCAGTGGATGGCCCTTCTGCAGGGATTGCAATGGCCACAGGCATATACTCGGCCATATATAAAATCCCTGTTGACCACACTGTGGCGATGACTGGGGAAATAAGCATTCATGCCGGCGTTAAACCGATCGGCGGTGTCATTCCGAAAATCAAGGCGGCTAAACTTGCCGGGGCAAAAAAGGTAATCATCCCAGCCGAAAACATGCAGCCGCTTCTATCTGAAATCAAGGATATAGAGATCATTCCTGTTTCGAATGTGAAAGAAGTGCTGGATCAGGCACTGAAGAAAGAATTGATGTCGGAACAAATCCTCACAACCTTGGACCTATCAAAAAAAGAAAGTGTATAAAGGATATGCCCCGGCTAAAAATAGAACCGGGGCATTTTAAGGACAAAATTGGCGTTCCTGGCCACCCTGCCGTAAAAAATAAACACGCATTCAGGCGTGCTTTTTTATCTAATATTGGAGATAATAATAGCAGTCGAAACGTGTTAAGGTAAACGAATAGACACTTCTATATAAATAGGATAGAATTGTTAAAAGGTTGAGAACATGGGTAAATAGTTTACAACGACGATACTAATTAGATGGAGGTGTCAGGAAATGACTGATAAAGAAATCATCGTCCCCCTCCTGCCGCTTAGAGGACTGCTTGTATATCCAACGATGGTACTTCATTTAGATGTAGGCCGAGATAAATCGGTACAAGCCCTTGAGAAAGCAATGGTGGAAGACCATCTTATATTTTTGACGACACAACAAGATGTTTCGTTGGACGAACCAGGTGAAGAAGATTTATTTACAATGGGAACTTTAACAAAGGTAAAACAGATGTTGAAGCTTCCGAATGGTACAATCCGGGTGTTGGTGGAAGGGTTGAACCGCGCAGAAGTCATGGAATTTTACGATTATGAGACACATTATGGTGCCAAGATTAAAATATATGAAGACAGTGAAGAAAAGGATGCTGAACATCAAGCATTAATGCGCACACTACTGGATTATTTTGAACAATACATAAAAATGTCCAAGAAAATAACCGGTGAAACGTTTTCGTCCACTTCGGATATTGAAGAGCCTGGGCGATTAGCGGATATAATCGCTTCCCATTTGCCTTTGAAATTGAAGGAGAAGCAAGAAGTGCTTGAGACCATTGATATGAAAGAGCGTCTTAGCCGTGTAATCGAGATCATCAATAACGAAAAAGAAGTTCTTTTTCTCGAGAAAAAGATCGGCCAGCGTGTTAAACGTTCGATGGAACGGACTCAAAAGGAATATTATTTACGAGAGCAAATGAAAGCGATCCAAAAGGAATTGGGCGATAAAGAAGGAAAAACAGGGGAAATTGAAGTCCTGAACGAAAAGATAGAAGAAGCGGATATGCCTGAGCATATCAAAGAAACGGCATTAAAGGAATTGGACCGTTATGAAAAAGTTCCTTCGAGCTCAGCCGAAAGCTCTGTGATCCGCAATTATATCGAATGGCTGATCTCTCTTCCTTGGACCAAAGCGACCAAAGATGACTTGAATATTCATAAAGCCGAAAAAATCCTGAACCAGGACCACCATGGTTTGGAAAAGGTGAAGGAGCGTGTGCTTGAGTATTTGGCCGTACAGCAATTGACCAAATCATTGAAGGGACCGATCCTTTGCTTGGTGGGACCGCCAGGAGTCGGGAAAACGAGCTTGGCTAAATCGATCGCTTCATCCCTGAATAGGAATTTCGTCCGTATATCTTTAGGTGGGGTGCGCGATGAATCAGAAATCCGCGGACATCGCCGCACATATGTAGGGGCAATGCCGGGACGGATCATTCAAGGCATGAAAAAAGCTGGAACGATAAATCCGGTCTTTTTACTGGACGAAGTGGATAAGATGTCCAATGACTTTAGGGGAGATCCATCTGCAGCGATGCTTGAGGTGCTCGATCCAGAGCAAAATCATAATTTCAGTGATCATTATATTGAAGAAACCTACGATCTTTCCAAAGTCATGTTCGTCGCAACGGCAAATAATTTGGGATCGATTCCTGGTCCGCTTCGTGATCGTATGGAAATCATTTCGATTGCAGGTTATACTGAGATAGAGAAACTTCATATAGCCAAGGATCACTTGCTGCCTAGACAGCTTGAAAACCATGGTTTATTGAAGACACAATTGCAAGTCCGTGAGGAAGCACTTACAAAAATCATCCGTTACTATACTCGGGAAGCCGGTGTTCGGAGTCTGGAACGACAGCTTGCAGGCATCTGTCGGAAGACTGCAAAAATCATCGTGTCCGGAGATAAAAAGCGGGTCGTCATTGCTGAAAAGAATGTCGAGGAGTTTTTAGGGAAAACCATGTTCCATTATGGACAGGCGGAGGTCGAGAACCAAGTTGGTGTAGCTAATGGTTTAGCATACACGTCGGTAGGTGGCGATACGCTGCAAATCGAGGTTTCCTTATCACCAGGTAAAGGGAAGCTGATCCTTACAGGAAAGCTTGGCGATGTAATGAAAGAGTCAGCCCAGGCTGCTTTCAGTTATGTCCGTTCAAAAACCGAGAAACTTCAGATTGATGCGAACTTCCATGAAAAATATGATATTCATATTCATGTCCCCGAAGGTGCGGTTCCAAAAGATGGCCCTTCTGCAGGCATCACGATTGCAACAGCGTTAATATCGGCCCTTACAAATAGGCCGATCAGAAAAGAGGTAGGCATGACAGGCGAAATTACATTACGCGGACGGGTTCTTCCGATCGGCGGGCTTAAAGAAAAATCTTTAGCGGCCCATCGCGCAGGACTTACGAAAATCATCATCCCGCAAAATAACGAAAAGGATATTGATGATATCCCGGAAAGTGTCCGTAAAGCATTAACATTTGTTCCAGTTTCACACGTCGATGAAGTCCTTGAGCATGCATTGGTAGGTGTGAACGAATGAAAGTAACAAGTTCAGATATTGTCATCAGTGCTGTGAAGCCTGAACAATATCCCAATACTCCAATACCGGAATTTGCCTTGGCAGGCCGTTCCAACGTTGGGAAGTCCAGTTTCATCAACAAAATGATCAATCGAAAAAACTTGGCGCGCACATCCTCTAAACCGGGTAAGACGCAGACCTTGAATTTTTATATCATAAATGAAGCACTCCATTTTGTGGATGTACCGGGTTATGGTTATGCAAAAGTATCCAAGACGGAGCGTGATGCTTGGGGGAAGATGATCGAAACGTACTTCACTTCCCGTGACCAGCTCCGCGCTGCGCTTCTGATCGTCGATTTGCGTCATCCGCCGACAAAGGATGATATCGCAATGTATGAATTCCTGAAGCATTATGACCTGCCCCGGATCGTCATTGCCACCAAAGCGGATAAAATTCCAAAAGGCAAATGGCAGAAACACTTGAAAATCACGCGCCAAACGTTAAATATGGAAAAAGAAGATGAATTGCTTCTATTCTCTGGTGAAACAGGCGAAGGTAAGGAACAAGCATGGGGCGTCCTTAAGAAATATATGTAAAAGAAAAGGGTATTCCGCATCTGGAATACCCTTTTTCATTATGTAATCGAAAATCTTCACTTTTTTCGAACCAAAAAATAAATGCCGATCGCCATCAAGGCAAAGGGCCAAAACCTTTCGATGTTCGCGGTGGTGGTTTCAACAATCCCGAAAGACGTTGTGATTTTATCATAGAATAAGAATGTGATCGAGACGATGAATATGACCATCCCGTGAAACATTCCAGAATTTGTTTTACGTGCCCGGAGAATAAATCCCAGTGAGATGATTAAAATAAAGATACCTATATCATCCGGCCAAATCTCCAGGTTCTCGGCGATGTGGAAGTGGGCCCCGAACCCAAGTAAGATGACGCCTGGCAGGATGGACTCATATTCATTACCGCTATATGCCTGAATCAGGAAGGCGGCACCGACAATACATAATAAAGTGGGCCAGCTGAAAAAGCCCGGAAAAATTTCGATTTGGGAATGTTCAAGAAAAAAATAGAGCCCGAAACCGATTAAAACGATTCCTGGGAAAATACGTTGCGTTTTCATTTTATCCTCCTATGCAATTCGATTACTTGAAGTTTTTTGCCATTTTTGATATGGTACTTTTGTACACAATGTCGAAATATGTATGTAACTTTACAAATCCCGCTTAGACACCTTTTGTAGCATTGAGGCGTTTTCGCTGTCTTTTCATGGTAGCATATGTTTTCATAAACTGTTCATATTATTTGCGTGAATCCATTTTAGTACATGGTATAATTAATTTACATGAAAAATTTTGGGGGTGCAAAACAAAAGGATGCATATTCTAGCGGTTGGTATAAATTACAAAACTGCCCCTGTAGAAATTCGGGAAAAACTATCGTTTAACGAAGCCGAACTTGCCGAGGCAATGAAAGCTCTTAAAAATAAAAAAAGCATCTTGGAAAATATTATTATTTCAACATGTAACAGGACGGAAATCTATGCGGTCGGGGACCAGCTCCATACAAGCAGGTATTATATCAAGGAATTTCTTTCGGAATGGTTTAACATCGATAAAGAAGAATTTTCTAAATATCTGTTCATTTATGAAGGCGATGGGGCTGTCGAGCATTTATTTTCAGTTACCTGCGGTTTGAATTCCATGATACTGGGAGAAACTCAGATTTTGGGACAAGTACGTTCAAGCTATTTGTTAGGGCAGAAGGAAGATACGATCGGTACCGTTTTTAACCATCTCTTCAAGCAAGCCCTTACATTAGCTAAAAAAGCTCATTCGGAAACCGAAATCAATACCAATGCCGTTTCCGTCAGCTATGCGGCAGTCGAGCTTGCAAAAAAAATCTTTGGAGGCCTGAATGGCAAGAATGTCTTGATTCTTGGGGCCGGTAAGATGGGTGAGCTGGCCATTCAAAATCTGCATAGCAATGGCGCCGACAGCATTACGGTCATTAACCGCACCTTTCAGAAAGCGGTCGACCTGGCTGAGAGATTCAATGGTACGGCCAAACAGCTGCAAGAGCTTCAATGCGCTTTAGTGGATACCGATATCCTGATTACTTCCACTGGTGCAAAAGATCTTCTTGTAACAAAAGAAATGATGTCATTCGTCAATAAGCTTCGTAAGGGCCGTCCTATTTTCATGGTCGATATCGCAGTGCCGCGTGACCTTGATCCAACATTGGCCGAGCTGGAAAATGTCTTCTTGTATGACATTGACGATCTGGAAGGGATCGTGCAAGCCAATATCGAAGAACGTAAAAAAGCTGCCGAGAAAATAGAAATGATGATCGAATCAGAAATCGTGGACTTCAACCAGTGGATTAATTTACTTGGTGTGGTTCCCGTCATTTCTTCTTTACGGGAAAAATCCCTATCGATACAAAGGGAAACGATGGAAAGCATCGAAAGAAAGCTTCCGCATTTGAGCGAACGTGACAAAAAAGTCCTGAACAAGCATACGAAAAGCATCATCAACCAAATGCTGAAAGATCCGATACTTTATGCAAAAGAGCTGGCAGATGAGCCGAATGCAAAAGAGCAATTAAATAATTTCGTGAAAATCTTCCATTTAGAGGAATTGATTGAAGACCAGCTGGTTGGGGATGAAAAAGAACGGAACAGCTCCAAGTCATCCCTATTGAATCCAGTTCCTGTCCAGTAATGAGGTAGATATGGAATTACTAATGACAAGATTGCATGAAGCCACTGTTTTGCTGTATGCCATCAGTATGCTTTTATACTTTATTGATTTCCTTAATAATAACCAGAAGGCGAACAGGGTCGCCTTCTGGTTGCTTTCTATTGTTTGGGTGCTGCAAACAATTTTTTTGTTTCTGTATGTGTTGAAAACGGGAAGGTTCCCGGTATTGACGATTTTTGAAGGCTTATATTTTTATGCATGGGTCCTCATATCGCTATCATTGATCATTAACCGATTGCTAAGAGTCGATTTTACGGTCTTTTTTACGAATGTATTAGGTTTCATGGTTATGGCCATCCATACCTTTGCACCTGTTCAGATAGAATCTCAAGTGCTTGCACAGCGCCTGGTTTCAGAGCTATTGCTCATACATATCACTTTTGCGATCCTATCATATGGGGCATTCACGCTTTCTTTCGTTTTTTCAGTTTTATACTTAATTCAATATGATTTATTGAAACGGAAGAAGTGGGGAAAACGCCTGCTTCGACTCGGCGATTTAACAAAGCTCGAGCATATGTCCTATGTCCTCGCAGTTATAGGTGTTCCATTATTGGTGGTCTCCCTCATCCTGGGGATTCAATGGGCTTATATAAAAGTCCCTGGGGTATCCTGGCTGGACATGAAGATCATCGGCTCATTTATTTTGCTTATTGCTTACAGTGTGTTTTTATACTTGAAAATTCGGAAACAAATGTATGGAAGGACGCTAGCCTTTCTGAATATTGGATCTTTCATGATTGTGTTAATTAACTTTTTCCTTTTCGGAAGCCTTTCAACATTCCACTTTTGGAATACATAGGAGGAAACTATGAGAAAAATAATTGTCGGTTCAAGACGTAGTAAATTAGCGATCACCCAAACGAACTGGGTGATCGATCAACTTAAAGGACTTGGGGTCCCATACGAGTTCGAGGTGAAGGAAATTGTCACAAAGGGTGACCAAATCCTTGATGTAACACTTTCCAAGGTCGGCGGAAAGGGCTTATTCGTTAAAGAAATCGAACAAGCGATGCTGGATAAAGAAATTGATATGGCTGTACATAGTATGAAGGATATGCCGGCAGTGCTGCCTCAAGGTTTGACGATTGGCTGCATACCACCGAGAGAGGATCATCGGGATGCCTTGATTTCAAAGAACCATGAAACCCTTTCCGAACTGAAATCCGGTTCCATCATAGGTACAAGCAGCTTGCGGCGTGGCGCGCAAATTTTGGCAAGAAGGCCGGACCTTGAAATTAAATGGATTCGCGGAAATATCGATACCCGTCTGAATAAGCTGAAAACGGAAGATTATGATGCTATCATTTTAGCGGCAGCCGGACTATCAAGAATGGGTTGGGAGCAGGACATCGTAACGGAATTTTTAGATGAAGATATTTGCATTCCGGCAGTTGGACAAGGAGCTCTTTCCATTGAATGCCGTGAAGACGACAAAGAACTGCTGGCGGAACTTGCGAAATTGACCTGTGAAAAAACGAAAAGGACGGTTGAAGCGGAACGTGCCTTTTTGGATAAAATGGAAGGCGGATGCCAGGTGCCGATTGCTGGATTTGCGGTGGCAAAAGATAATGGATCCGTTTCCTTGACGGCTTTGGTCGCTGCCCCGGATGGAAAGGTGATATATAAAGAAATGGTCGAAGGTGCTGATCCAGAGGCGGTTGGGCATGCTGCTGCCAAACAGATTAGCGAAATGGGCGGTAAAGAATTGATCGATCGCGTAAAAGAAGAGCTTGATCAGTAATGAACCCAGTTCAACCTCTTAAGGATTATCAGGTATTGATCACCAGAGGGAAAGGACAGGCAGATGGTTTAAAAGAGTCGATCGAAAAAAATGGCGGAACGCCGCTTCTTGTTCCATTGCTTGAGTTCACCCTTCCAGATCATATGGAAGATGTGCATCAGAGGTTTGAAGAGTTGCTTACATATGACTGGATCATTCTGACCAGTCAAAATGGGGTGGATTTCTTCTTTAGGCTTCTTGGAAACCAGCCTTTGAAGCTTCCGAAAATAGCCGTAATCGGCTCCAAAACAGAAGCGGCCCTGAAACGGCATGGTTATAAGGCGGATTTCGTTCCAGCTCAGTTTGTTGCCGAAGGGTTCGTGGCGGAGTTCAATACCCTGCTAGATCCGGGTGCCCGCGTGTTGCTGGCAAAAGGAAATCTCGCAAGGGCGGTTATAGCGGAGGCGATCAATGAAGCTGGAGCAATCTGTGATGAAGTGATAATTTATCATACAGTGCTTCCTCGAAGCAGTGAAAAAAAACTGGTGCAGCTTATAAAGAACCATGAAATCGACATCATGACCTTTACGAGTTCATCGACTGTCAATCATTTTTTAGAGATCATGAAAAGCCATGAATTGGATACATACATAGACCGGATCATCATCGCCTGCATCGGGCCGATTGCCGCTAAAACTGCTGAAAAACATGGGCTATCCGTCGATGTCTGTCCAGATGTTTATACGACGGATGCCATGGTTGCGGAGTTAATACGCTTTATCTTGAAAAGAAATAAACAGGGAGGAACTTTCAAATGAAAAACATTCCATTCAATCGCCACCGCCGCTTGCGTGCAAGTGCTGGCATGAGGGCTTTAGTCCGTGAAACACAATTGCATAAAGAGGATTTGATTTATCCGATCTTCGTCATTGACGGGAAAAATGTGAAAAATGAAATCAACTCCATGCCAGGTATCTATCAGCTATCCATGGATAATCTGGGTGCCGAAATGGATGAAGTCGTGAGTCTGGGCATTAAATCAGTCATTTTATTCGGTGTCCCTTTTGATCATGATAAAGACGAACAGGGAACAGGGGCATTTCATCACAACGGACTTGTGCAAGAAGCAACCCGCTTTATTAAAAAACAATATCCTGAAGTTATTGTCATAGCGGATACCTGCCTTTGCGAGTATACAAGCCATGGCCATTGCGGGGTCGTTGAAGGGGAAAAAATCCTTAATGACGCTTCTCTTGACCTTCTTGCCAAAACGGCAATCAGCCAGGCTGAGGCCGGCGCAGACATCATTGCGCCTTCCAATATGATGGACGGTTTCGTTGCGGCCATCCGTGCAGGTCTGGATGAAGCGGGTTATGAAGATATTCCGATCATGTCCTATGCGGTGAAATATGCTTCGGCTTTTTACGGCCCATTCCGTGATGCCGCGAATGGTGCGCCGCAATTTGGCGACAGGAAAACTTACCAAATGGATCCCGCCAATCGCCTTGAAGCGTTTCGTGAAGCTGAATCCGATGTTGCTGAAGGTGCGGACTTCCTAATCGTGAAACCGGCCCTTTCCTACATGGACATCATCAGGGACGTTAAGAATAACTTTAATCTTCCGATCGTTTCCTATAATGTCAGCGGTGAATATTCAATGGTCAAAGCTGCTGCCCAAAACGGCTGGATTGATGAAAAAGCGATTGTGATGGAAATGCTGACAGGCTTGAAACGCGCAGGTTCCGACTTGATCATCACGTATTTTTCAAAAGATGTAGCACGCTGGATTAACGAAGATAATCAATGATAAAAAAATATAACCTGTAATGGAAAAAGGGGATTGAATCATGCGGTCATATGAAAAATCGAAAAAAGCTTTTGCCGAAGCAAAAAATTTGATGCCAGGCGGCGTGAACAGCCCGGTACGTGCCTTCAAATCTGTGGACATGGATCCCATTTTCATGGAGCGTGGAAAAGGCTCGAAAATGTATGATATCGATGGAAATGAATATATCGACTATGTTCTTTCATGGGGACCGCTCATCCTGGGTCACACGAATGACCGTGTCGTGGAATCATTGAAAAAAGTAGCGGAGTCAGGTACAAGCTTTGGAACCTCTACGCTGATTGAGAATGAACTGGCCAAGTTGGTCATGGAACGGGTGCCTTCGATTGAAATGATCCGGATGGTATCATCAGGAACCGAAGCGACGATGAGTGCACTAAGGCTGGCACGAGGCATTACAGGCCGTGATAAAATCCTGAAATTCGAAGGTTCCTATCATGGCCATGGCGATTCATTGCTGATCAAAGCGGGTTCCGGCGTTGCAACATTAGGTTTACCGGATAGCCCAGGTGTACCGGAAGGCATTGCAAAAAATACGATTACCGTAGCATATAATGATCTTGCTGCAACCAAATATGCGTTTGAACAATTTGGCGAAGACATCGCCTGTATCATCGTAGAACCTGTTGCAGGGAATATGGGTGTGGTTCCGCCACAACCTGGTTTCCTCGAAGGCTTACGTGAAGTGACGACCCAATACGGGGCTTTATTGATCTTTGACGAAGTCATGACAGGGTTCCGTGTCGGCTATAATTGTGCACAAGGCTATTTTGGCATCGTACCTGACCTGACTTGCCTTGGGAAAGTAATTGGCGGCGGCTTGCCTGTCGGAGCGTTCGGAGGCAAGCGCGAATTCATGGAACAAATTGCCCCGAGTGGGACAATCTATCAAGCGGGAACATTGTCCGGTAATCCTCTTGCCATGACGGCCGGCCTTGAAACGCTGAGCCAATTGACTCCAGAATCTTATGATGAGTTCACCCGAAAAGGGGATATGCTCGAAAAAGGAATTGGAGCGGCAGCGGATAAGTACGGTGTTCCCCATACATTCAACCGTGCCGGCTCCATGATTGGACTTTTCTTTACTAATGAAGATGTCGTAAACTATGATACAGCAAAAACATCCGATTTAGAGTTCTTTGCTTCCTACTATAGGGAAATGGCGAATCAAGGCATCTACTTGCCGCCGTCACAGTTTGAAGGGTTATTCCTTTCCACTGCACATAGTGATGAAGATATCGAAAAAACCATTGCTGCGGCAGAACAGGCTTTTGCCAAATTAAAAAAATGATTCAAGGCTTCAGGAGCTACCGCGATATTCGATAATGATAAATTTGAACTGGCTGCCATTTTTCCAAAAACTTTTGGAGAAATGCAGCCAGTTTTTTTGAATTCAATCCGTATGTGTAAGAACCGAATTTAACGTTCACGGCCGAATTAATTGGAGATGGTCTAAATAATTGGTAGAAAGCAGAATTAATAGGCTGTTGGGAATTAATATGGCGGTATGCCGAGCGGGTTTTTCAAGCTGATTGTAATTCCCGCTTGATTTAGCCTGAAAATTGAACCTCTTTCTTTTAATTCAGGGAATATCTAAGGAGAGCTGCAAATGAATTAAGGAATAAACAGCTTCCTCCCTTCATAGATTGATATTGGTATAGGTACCGTTTCATGAAGCTGAAAGGAGGAGTTGTCTTGTCGCAAGAAAATGAATCGTATTTACGATTTTCTTTAGAGGAATCCGTTTGGTTCCAGAAGGGACAGGAAGTGGCTGAGCTATACTCTATTTCCCTTGATCCAAATGTGTCGATTCAAGAAAGTGATCAATATGTTTTTATACGAGGCTCGTTGGATTTAAGCGGTGAATACAAAGACTCGCAAAATGGTGAAGAAGAGGAGTTTTCGCAGACCTTTTTGCCAAAAGCGGTTCAAAAGGTCGAGAGGCATCCCAATGGACTTAATGAGTTCACACACCGTTTTCCGGTTGATATAACGATTCCGAATAATCGGATTGCCTCTTTGGATGAGGTTGATGTCTCGATTCAAAGCTTTGATTATGCCATGCCAGAGCATAACTGCTTGAAATTGCAGGCGGACCTTTTGATAACCGGAATCTATAATGATTCATATGTGGAAGAACGGTTTGATACTGAGCAGGAAGTTGGGGAAACGGAGGATCAGGAAGAAACGGATGGGGAAAATGAGTCATATATTCCTTATGCAGCCGCAGTGCCGCCAATCCCGGATTTTCAGCCCGTTTTCCGTGATGAGGAGGAAGAAGAGTTATACGCGCCTTTTTCTGCAGAGTCAAAACGGGTTTCTGAAGCAAATGAAGAAGAAGAAGAAGAGGAACCGATTTATTTAAGCGATCAGCATAATGCTCCCGTTTTTGAAATCCCGGTTTCACCATATCCTGAAGAGGAGGAATGGGAAACGGAAGTGCATAGACAGGAAGAAGCTCAAGCTGTAGAGGAAGAAGTAATTGGTGATCCGCCTGACTCCCCGGAAAAGGTACCTTCCATGGGAGAGGCAAAATTGGAGGAAGAACCAAGCAGGCAGGATTCCTTGGAGATTCCTAGAGTCACATTTATAGAAGAAGTAGAAGAAGAGCCAAGTCAAGCAACCAATCATGAAAGTAGCCCAGTTTTAAATGTAGAAACCGAGGATGTCATCCGGCAAGAAGACGATGCCGTTACAGCGGGTCCTATCCTTAATGAGAATGTGAAGGTGGAGCAAGAAGAGGAATCCAATTCGTCCATAAGCGATCTATTCAAAAAGAGGGAAAGACCTGCGCCTCCGGCTAAGGAGGGTAAGAGTTTCAAAGGCAGGAAACAAGCAGCGGAACGTGATGAAAAAGAAACGGCCGATCATGATGAAAAGCAGCTTTCCATCATGGATTTATTCGGACGGAAACAAGAAGAAGAACTGGTAAGGATGAAGGTTTGCATTGTTCAGCAAGGGGAAACGCTTGATGACTTGGCTCAACGATATGATGTTACGGTTCAATCGATCCTTTTCAGCAATGAATTGGAGTCGAATCAGAACGTCCATGAAGGGCAAGTCATTTATATACCGAAGGCGGTTGCGTATAAGAATTGACCGGGACAGAGAGCAGGGCATATGCTCTGCTCCTGTTTTTTAAATGCTAGAGGAAGCGGATTGTTTAGTTTTTTTAGAGAAAGTGAGTGAGTCTCGTGAGGGAAAACGAGAATCAGCAGCCTGCCAATCGGGATCGGGACACGGAGACCGTATTGAAGGAATATGCCATGTATGTACAATATATTGAGGACTTCGGGCGTGTAAAAAAAGTATACAGTGATCGCGGTACATTTGCCTTGAAATCCATGTTACCGCATAACGGCATTGATTTTATCAAAAATGTTCAAAAACTGTACCATCGCGGCTATAATCGAATCGTTCCCATTTATCAAACGATGGATCAGCGTTACGCCGTTCTTCATAATGGACGTTTGTATTACCTGATGCCCTGGCTCAATGATGAAAGGGACGGGGAGCGCGATGAAAAGCATAAGCAATTGTTCAGGGAGCTTGCTCGGATGCATACACTTTCCGTTAAGGAAATACAAGTGGATATTGAGGAACGGGAAGCACATTATGAGCGGACGCTTGATGCCTGGAATAACGAAAAGGAATTTATAGAAGAGTATATTGTCAGCTGTGAAAAGAAGTGGTATATGTCTCCATTCGAACTGACGGTTTGTTCTTTCTACACTGATATTTCACAGGCGCTGAAGTACTCGATCAAGAAGTTTGAAACCTGGTATGAAAAAACGAAGGATAGTGAAAAGGTTCGAACCGTGGTAACGCACGGAAAGGTTTCTTTGAAGCATTTCGTTTATGATGAGCGGGGATATGGCTACTTCATCAATTTTGAGAATTCGAATACGGCTCCGCCGCATTTCGATTTACTGCCATTTCTCGTTAAAGCGGCCAGGACCTATCCTGTCCAATGCGATGACTGTGTTGACTGGCTATATAACTATTTTCGTTATTTTCCGTTAAAAGAAGAAGAATTATTGCTCATGCAAAGTTATCTGGCATTCCCTGGATCAGCTTTGGAATTAGTGAAGGGTTATTCCGATGGCAGGGGCCATCGTTCAGAGCTTGATAATGTCACGCAACTTCAGCGGCAATTTTGGCTATTGAAAAATATTGAATATATGGTGATGAGAATCGAAGAAATCGAACAGAAGAAAAAGGCGGCTGCCGAGGCTGCCAAAGAAGAACAATCACCCCCAAGCTAAATATACATGATTGGATCATCTCCAGTCATGTATATTTTTTTGCTGTAAGGGAATAATTAAATCCATTCGAAATACAAAGACATGGCCAGGAAAATAAACGCGATAAGCAGGAGCATATCGAAAAAAGTCGGGAAAATCAGCGTACGTAATCCTTGGAATACGATAAAGGGGACGATGAACTGCTGGCAGACACCGCGGAATTTTTTCACCCAAGGCGGTAAAGTATAGGGAGTATATCTTCGCTTCATATTATTACCTTCCTTTTTAGGACTTCTTATATTCTATGGGTGGGCAGTGAAAAAGGTGAAACAGCCGTCACATTCACTGTTTCTGGAGGATAAAATAAAGAAAATGAACATGAATGCATCAAATGGGATGATTCCTGAGTAAGTAAGCAAAAGATGATTGACTGGAGCCCCATGTTTTTTGTACTATATACTATATGCATTCAATGTTTTTACATATGAATATAAATCAATGCAAAGACCGGAAATAGTAAGATGAAATGCACTTTTCAGAGAGGAAACCAAATTGGTGCGAGGTTTCCAGGCAGCAGCATCCGAAGTCGTCCGCGAGCAGTCTTCGTGAACTTCTTAGTAGCGAAGGCCGGTGAAGAGCCGTTATCCGATTTGAGAGCCGAAAGGGATTTTTTTCTTTTTCGGAAAAAAGGTGGCACCGCGAACAACTTCCTTCGTCCTTTTGAGATGATGGAAGTTTTTTTTATGCCCAAAAGGAGGAAATGATATGGAAGAGAACCAAATTTCAATGCCGACTAAATATGATCCGCAGACGATAGAGAAAGGCCGCTACAAATGGTGGCTTGATGGAAAGTTTTTCGAAACGACGGGTGACGATAAAAAAGAACCATACACGATTGTCATCCCGCCGCCTAACGTTACAGGTAAGCTGCATCTTGGCCACGCTTGGGATACGACACTTCAAGATATATTGACACGCATGAAAAGGATGCAAGGCTATGATGTTTTATGGTTACCTGGCATGGACCATGCCGGTATTGCCACTCAAGCGAAAGTAGAACAGAAACTTCGTGCGGATGGCGTGAGCCGTTATGACCTTGGGCGTGAAAAATTCGTGGAAGAGACATGGAAATGGAAAGAGGAATATGCGAGCCATATCCGTGAACAATGGTCAAAGCTAGGTCTTGGACTTGATTATACCCGTGAACGCTTCACCCTGGATGAAGGTCTTTCAAAAGCAGTGCGCGAAGTGTTCGTTTCGCTTTATAACAAGGGCTTGATTTATCGCGGCGAATACATCATCAACTGGGATCCATCAACGAAAACGGCGTTATCCGATATCGAGGTCATTTACAAAGATGTGCAGGGCGCATTTTACCATATGAAATATCCATTGGTTGATGGATCGGGTGAAATTGAAATTGCCACCACCCGTCCAGAAACGATGCTTGGCGATACTGCTGTTGCTGTACACCCTGAAGATGACCGTTATAAACACTTGATCGGCAAAAAGGTCCGCTTGCCAATTACAGGCAGGGAAATCCCGATTGTCGGTGATGATTATGTCGATATGGAATTCGGTTCAGGCGCGGTCAAAATTACTCCTGCTCATGATCCGAATGACTTCGAAATCGGGAACCGTCACGACTTGGAGCGCATCCTTGTCATGCATGAAGATGGCTCGATGAATGAAAAGGCCGGTAAATATGAAGGCATGGACCGTTTTGAATGCCGTAAGCAAATCGTCAAGGACCTTCAGGAAGAAGGAGTACTCTTCAAAATCGAAGATCACCTTCACTCAGTAGGCCATTCAGAGAGAAGCGGTGCTGTTGTTGAACCATATCTTTCGACGCAATGGTTCGTTAAGATGCAGCCGCTGGCTGATGCTTCCGTTGAGCTTCAAAAAGGATCCGATGAGGAAAAAGTTCATTTCGTACCGGACCGTTTCGAGAAAACGTACCTGCATTGGATGGAAAATATCCGCGACTGGTGCATTTCCCGTCAGCTTTGGTGGGGTCACCGCATTCCCGCCTGGTACCATAAAGAAACAGGTGAAGTGTATGTAGGTCATGAAGAGCCGGCGGACGCTGAAAACTGGGAACAAGATACAGATGTCCTTGATACATGGTTCAGCTCGGCATTATGGCCATTCTCGACTATGGGCTGGCCTGACAAGGACAGTGTCGATTTCCAACGTTACTATCCAACCGGGGCACTTGTGACAGGCTATGATATCATTTTCTTCTGGGTATCACGGATGATTTTCCAAGCTCTTGAGTTCACAGGTGAACGACCATTTGAAGATGTGCTGATCCACGGTCTGGTTCGTGACGAACAGGGGCGCAAGATGAGTAAATCGCTAGGCAATGGTGTCGATCCGATGGATGTCATCGATCAATACGGTGCCGATTCCCTGCGTTATTTCTTATCTACGGGCAGCTCGCCAGGCCAGGACCTTCGTTATAGTACGGAAAAAGTCGAAGCAGTTTGGAATTTCTCCAATAAGATTTGGAACGCATCACGTTTTGCTTTGATGAACATGAATGGCATGACGTATGACGAAATCGATTTAAGCGGTGAGAAGTCTGTAGCCGATAAATGGATCTTGACGCGTTTGAATGAAACGATTTCCAACGTAACCAGACTTGCGGACCGTTATGAGTTTGGTGAAGTGGGCCGTGTGCTATACAACTTCATTTGGGATGACTTCTGTGACTGGTATATTGAAATGGCGAAGCTTCCGCTATATGGAGAAGACGAAGCGGCTAAGAAAACGACGCGCTCGATCTTGGCGTATGTACTGGATAACACAATGAGATTGTTACACCCGTTCATGCCATTCATTACCGAAGAAATCTGGCAGAACCTACCGCATCAAGGTGAGTCCATCACTGTTGCCGCTTGGCCGGAAGTGAATGAAGAGTTAACAGATACAGCTGCAGCCGAGGAAATGAAGCTGCTTGTTGAAATCATCCGCTCCGTCCGTAATATCCGTGCTGAGGTGAACACACCGTTAAGCAAAAAAATCAATTTGATTTTAAAAGCGAAAGATGAGGCCATCTTAGCGACATTACAGAAAAACAGCAGCTATATCGAGCGTTTCTGTAATCCTGAACAATTGACGATCGGAATCGAAGTCGAAGAGCCTGCTCAAGCCATGACAGCTGTCGTAACTGGCGTAGAACTAATCCTTCCGCTTACAGGACTGATCAATATTGACGAAGAAGTGAAACGTCTTGAAAAAGAACTCGACAAACTTAATAAAGAAGTTGAGCGTGTACAGAAAAAATTAGGCAACGAGGGCTTCGTTAAAAAGGCGCCGGCAAGCGTCATCGAAGAAGAACGTGCCAAGGAAAAAGACTATAGCGAAAAACGCGACTCTGTAATCCACAGGATCAGCGAACTGAAACAACTGTAAAACAAAAGGATGAACCAGCTTGAAGCCGGTTCATCCTTTTTCTGTTTACATGCTATTTAAGAAGAGGATATGCTTTCTTTTATGAATGTAAGGTACTCCCATACGATATTCATATCACTTAGTGCACTTAATGTCCGGCTCCCGACGACATCCTCAATTTCGTTCAGCATGAGGCTGCCATCTTCGGCAAATATGAAATCGATACCGACCAGGCCGAAATCAAATGAACTCATTACTCTTTCAACAAGGGCTAATTCAGATGCAGTCAGCTCATATAGCGAAGCCGATCCGCCCAGCGTATAATTTGCCTTGAAACTGGAAGCGGATTCCCTAAGTACAGCAGCCTTCACTTTTTTTCCAATTACAAAAACGCGGATATCTTTACCGAATAAGCCAGGTTTTTGAACTATCCAATTCCCATCATTCAGCTGGGCAAGATCATCGGCATGCTCGATTAGAAATACTTGTTTCCCGCCGCGGCCGCTTGTTTCTTTAGCAATGAAAGGGAGCTCCATGTCATCGGCACTCGGCCTTCCGTTACAATATACGGTATCGGCCATTGGAATCCCCAGCGAGGACAAATATTGATGCGTCTTTGCTTTGTCATTCGCGATTTCCGATACGAAGGAGGAGTTAAAGCAAGCAATCCCCAATTGCTCAAGTTGCTTAGTGAAAAAAGGATCGATGGTCCGGACGATGGCAAAGTCCGGCAATGAAATTGGCTGCATCTCATGTTCCACAAACAACTTGTTGAAACGATGTCCGATCCTAAGGTCTTCCCGAAAGTGAAAGTGTAAATCAAGATCAAGCTTACTGGCTTCGTCAAGCATCCAATCTATGTATCCTTTATTTTTCAAGGCATCCTCACGGTTATAAATCAACCAGCCTGCTTGTTTTTTCATCAGATGCACTTCCTTTTCCTAATTCTTTCAAGATATAATCGAACATGCTATCGGCGATGTTGATGCCTGTACATTCAAAAATATTCAGTAAATGCGAATTCGAATTCACTTCGCACAAAAGCGGACCTTCTTCACCAAACAGCAAATCGACGCCAGCGAAGTCGGCACCCAGAATTTGCGCACATCGAATGGCAAGTTGTGCTTCTTCACTGGTGGGGATATATGGTGCAGCCTGCCCCCCGGCAGTCATATTAGCTCGGAAGTCCTGCTCGGAATGACGTTGCATCGCTGCTATGACTTGATTGCCCACGACATTCACGCGAATATCCCGACCTTTACTGTGCTCGATGAATTCCTGGATGATAAATGGTTTGTGGCCAAGATCACGGACCGTCTTCAGTAACTCATCCTCTGATTGGATTAAATATACTTGTTCCCCAAAAGAACCGTATGCTTCCTTAACGATAAGAGGATACCCGAGTTCATTGCCGATTTGGATGAAAGCGTCCATATTGACCCTTTCAATCCCTTCGTACGTAAAAGGGGGAAATATGGTTTTCGGCATCGGTATGCCATGCCCTGTTAAGGCTTGATGTGTTTTTGCTTTGCTGTCGCATATATCGATTGCTGCACTGCTGTTATATACGGGGATGCCGAGCAATTCCAAATGGCGCGCCAAATGAATGTCTTTATCCATGAACAGAACAAAATCCGGCAGCTTATCAAAGGTTCCTTTAAGCAGCGGCACTCCTTTTTCGATTATGGGCATGAGATCTGAATTGCGGATAAGGGTTGCCATGATACCTTTCCTTTCAGCCGCCTCTTTAATGAACAAAGCTAAACTGGAAAACTTATCATGCTGTAAATAGCCGTTGACGACAATCCAACAGTGGAAATCTGAAGTTTTCATGGTAAAACACTACCTTTCATCTAGGTTAATCGTACATATATTGATAAAATAATCTTAACGCATAAGAGCGGTATAAAGAAAGAGGAGGCTCCACGATAATGGTTACAACCATGAAAGAAATCAATCAATTTTTTGAACGGCGCCAAGTTCGATTGGGCATGAATTTTGGCCTGTCACGGATGGAAACATTGTTAACTGAATTAGGCGACCCGCACAAGGAGCTAAAGTATATTCACATTGCGGGGTCCAACGGGAAAGGATCGACACTGCAATATATTAAAGAAATTCTGCTTGCCCAAGGGATTCGGGTCGCTTCCTTCACTTCTCCTTATTTAATCCGGATGAATGAACAGCTGAAGGTGAATGAGGATGAAATCAGTGATCAGGAATTCATCGATGTCTTCCGGAAGCTTTGGCCGATCATCCATGAGATGGACAGCAAGGGGAATGGTCCCACCCAGTTCGAAATTTTGACTGCAATGGCATTCTCTTATTTTAGCAAAAAGGAAGTCGATTTGGTTTTGATGGAAACCGGTTTGGGAGGCAGGCTTGACACAACGAATGTCATCCAGCCGTTTCTTTCGATCATTACCTCGATCTCTTTGGAACATACGAACATCCTGGGTAACACACTTGGGGAAATTGCTTTTGAGAAGGCAGGCATCATAAAAAGCGGAGCGCCGGTCATCAGCGGAGTCACAGCCGGGGAACCAGCAAAAGTAATTGAAGAAAAAGCGTCAGCTTTAGGCGTACCTTATTACMAATTGGGCAAAGACTTTCGTGTTTGCAATATGAAGCGAAGTGAACGTGGACAAAGTTTCTCATTTGCACTTGCCGATAGGTCAATCGAAAATGTGGAAATGCGGATGTTGGGCCGTCATCAAATGGAGAATGCGGCACTGGCCATTGCTGCTGTCACAGTAGGGATGGAAAATATTGATGAAAAAAGCATCCTTAAAGGAATAGGGGCAGCAAAATGGGATGGACGCTTTGAAAAAATATCGGATGAGCCGTTGGTGATCATTGATGGTGCACATAATCCTGCTGGCATCGACGTATTGAAGGAAACGCTAAAAGTGCATTACCCCGACTATAAGTACCGATTCGTATTCAGCTCATTTAAAGATAAAAACTATTACGAGATGCTTCATGGACTGGAAACGGGGGCAATGGAAATCATCATTACCGAATTCGACCATGAACGGGCGGCGGATGCGAAAACGCTTTATGAAAAATGCAATCATCCAAATAAAAGTATAAATAAGGATTGGCAGGCGGCGATAACGGAAGGCAGAAGGAAAACGGGGGATAAAGAGATTCTTGTCATTACAGGGTCCCTTCATTTCCTTTCACTTGTGAGGGAGTTCCTAATCAGAGAAGATGCCTAAAGGATGTGCATTACCGCAATGAGGCACTTTATCATGGAAACCAAAGCCTAAGAACCAACGGTAAGCCATATTTGTTTCAACTTCTTCAATTGCTTTATGCATTGAACGAATACCGAGGGTAAATCGAATGAAAGTCAGTTTGGCTAATATAACTGGATCAATACTTGGGCTTCCTATCTCTGAATATATATCTTTCACCAAATCATAAATGAAAGTGAAGTCAATGGCAGCCTCAATTTTACGAACCAAATGATTCGCCGGCACCAGTTGATCTAAAGTAATCATTTCAAGTTGGTCTCGCTGAATAGAATAATGTTTCGAAAGCATCCACATCACCTCAGGTTTTAATAGTTTATTTTAAAACAAAATAGACTATAGGCAAAAGGAGTTCCATCTGAAATTTTAAACATAGTTGATTGGAGCGGGTGTGCGAGACTCCTGCGGGAATAGCGAGTCCAAGGGAGACCCCACAGTCGCAAGTGCGCCGAGGGCGGACCGCCCGCGGAAAGCGAGTGCCTGGAGTGGAGATCAACGTTCCCATTTTACAAACCAAAAAAAAGACTGACGGCAAACAAATATTATCTAGTTTGTAAACAAAAGGGTTCTATCTAAATATAAAACATAGTTGATTGGAACGTAAGGTACGAGACTCCTGCGGGGAAAGCGTGGCAGGGGAGACCCCGCAGGCGCAAAGGCGCCGAGGAGGCTCCCGGACCGCCCGCGGAAAGCGAGTGCCTGGAGTGGAAATTAACGTTCAAATTGCACAAACCCCTAAAAAACCAAACTCAATTTTCATCGAGTTTGTCTACAGTCTGAAAGGACCCTTTCAAAGGTCCTTTTCTCTTGTTAAAGAGCCTCTTGAAAAGAAAAAACTCCAATAGAGTGATTGATAACAAATCACCCAGTTTATTTGTTAAAATATGATTATATATTGCATTCCATATGAATGTTGAATAGTAGGATCTGCTTAATAAAATGACGGGAGGGATGAGCATGAAGAACCCAATGGTTAATTACATAGCGGAAGGGACTTTTATATCAGGGTTTCAAAGAAAGGCAATCGAATCCTCATGCTCTTTGTATAAATGATGGCTATCCATATCTATCTCTTCGTATTGGGCTTAATTTTAGGCTCATTCTTTAACGTTGTCGGTTTAAGTGTTCCAGCTGGTCATTCATTCGCGAATCGTCGTTCCGCCTGCCCTTCTTGCGGGCGTACATTGACATTCTTCGAGTTGATACCGGTTATTTCTTATATGTTGCAAGTCGGTAAATGCCGGGGCTGTAAAGCAAGGATATCCCCCCTTTATCCGGCCGTGGAAATGCTGACCGGTGTTTTGTTTGCCTCTGCTCCGATATTCCTTGGCTGGTCGGGCGAACTTTTGGTTGGCTGGATATTGATTTCATTATTTATGATCATCTTCGTGACTGATGTCGCCTATATGCTCATACCCGATAAAATACTGCTTTTCTTTATAGTGATTTTTATTGTTTTAAGAGTCTCATTTCCACTGATGCCCTGKTGGGATTCAATTGTCGGGGCAGCGGTTGGCTTTAGCCTGCTGTTATCAATCGCGGTCGTGAGTAAGGG
>NZ_JBFUIQ010000062.1:0-23660 GCF_056401795.1 Peribacillus sp. P4_D6 | reverse complement strand
GGAGTCTCGCACTTCCGCTCCAATCAACCTAAAATAGTTTCGTTTTAAAAACAACAATCTTTACGAAAAGAGCCAAAAACAAAAAGACTGCCAGCATTAACTGGCAGTCTTTCTTTTCCTTATAAATCAAGCAGATGTTTTCTTTTCTTGTCCTTTTATGGTTGTACCGTCTTTAAGGACGAGCTTTGGAGATTCATTTTTCGAAATCGTGCTGCCTGTGATTACACATTTTGCAACATCATCACGTGAAGGCAGATCGAACATCACTTCTAGGATGATGCCTTCGATGATGGAGCGCAGACCACGTGCACCAGTTTTGCGTTCAATTGCCTTTTTAGCAATTTCACTTAGCGCTTCCTGTTCGAATTCCAATTCAACATCGTCAAGCTCAAGTAATTTTTGATATTGTTTAACAAGGGCATTTTTCGGCTGTGTAAGGATTTCAATCAAAGCCGCTTCATCCAATTGCTCAAGAGTCGCAATTACCGGAAGACGTCCGATGAATTCCGGAATTAATCCGAAACGAAGCAAGTCTTCAGGAAGGACTTTGGAAAGCAATTCTTTTTCTGCAACATCATCCTTTTTCACGTCAGAGCCAAAACCAATGACTTTTTGCCCAAGACGGCGTTTGATGATCGGTTCGATGCCGTCAAAGGCACCGCCGCAGATGAACAAAATATTGGTCGTATCGATTTGGATGAATTCCTGATGTGGATGTTTACGTCCACCTTGAGGCGGAACGCTTGCAACCGTTCCTTCAAGAATTTTCAATAAAGCTTGTTGCACACCTTCACCAGACACGTCACGTGTAATGGAAGGATTTTCCGATTTACGGGCAACTTTATCGATTTCATCAATATAAATGATGCCTTTTTCCGCTTTTTCCACATCATAATCAGCTGCTTGGATTAATTTGAGAAGGATGTTTTCAACATCTTCCCCAACATATCCAGCTTCCGTCAAGGAAGTGGCATCAGCAATGGCAAAAGGAACATTGAGTAAACGTGCCAATGTTTGCGCAAGAAGGGTTTTCCCGCTTCCCGTCGGTCCGATTAGGGCGATGTTACTTTTAGAAAGCTCAACATCGTCGACTTTGCTATTGGAATTGATACGTTTATAATGGTTATAAACAGCTACAGCCAAAGATTTCTTTGCCTGTTCTTGTCCAATCACATATTCGTCAAGAATTTCGCGGATTTCCATAGGTTTAGGAACATCTCTGAATTCTACTTCTTCATCAGTTCCCAGCTCTTCCTCGACGATCTCCGTACAAAGTTCTATACACTCGTCACAAATATAGACACCTGGACCAGCAACCAGTTTACGGACTTGTTCTTGTGTTTTACCGCAAAAAGAACATTTTAACTGTCCTTTTTCATCATTAAATTTAAACATGTACGTTCACCCCTTTAAATACTCTTCCAACTCTATTACATAGCGGTACCTAATCGTAAAGAAAAAAACTAGGCACACATCTGCTTAAACATTCCAAAATCCCTAGTATGTTTTGCATTTTATCATGTTCTTGGAAGTTTAGTAACAAAAATGCTCACGGTCCGAGTTGTTAAATTAAGTACAATAATCAATCAATATGTATTTGCCCTTTACCAGCATGCCCAAAACTTCGGATTTTTAAAAGCAGGATTTGCTGTATAAATATGTATATGCGGTATTAGAACTAATCTACACCGAAATCCAAAAAAAATCAATCAGGAATTAACCGATATTTAAAATTTACACTAATTCTCAATATGTATAAAACAAGGCACGATTACTCGCGCCTTGTTTTTTTAAAGGAAATATTTAAATCTACTTATTTATAAAAATTATTTAGCGTCAACTGTTTTGCTGTTTTCTACCAAGAAGTCAATTGCTTTCTTAATTTTAAGATCGCCTTTGATTCCTTCTAAGTTTCCAAGAGCTTGTTTGATCGCGTCAACTTCCATATTGTACATAGTAGCCATTTGTGCAAGTTCAGCTTCTACATCTTCGTCAGTCGCTTCAAGTTTTTCAACTTCTGCGATTGCTTCAAGAGTAAGGCTCGTACGAACTTGTCCTTCAGCTTCTTCTTTCATTTGCGCTTTTAAAGCTTCTTCGTCTTGACCTGAGAATTGGTAGTAAAGTTCTAAATTAAGACCTTGAGATTGGATGCGTTGAGAGAACTCATTCATCATGCGGTCAACTTCGTTTGAAATCATTGCTTCAGGAACGTCGATTTCTGCACCTTCAACAGCTTTACCAATTACAGTGTTTTGGATGAAGTTTTCTTCTTCATGTTTTTTGTCATGCTCTAATTTATGTTTTGTTTTTTCTTTAAGTTCAGCCAAAGTTTCCACTTCGTCGTCGACATCTTTCGCGAACTCATCATCCAACTCAGGAAGTTGTTTTGTTTTGATTTCGTGAATTTTCACTTTGAATACTGCTGGTTTACCTGCAAGTTCAGCAGCATGGTATTCTTCAGGGAATGTAACTTCGATATCTTTTTCAGCGCCAGTTTCAAGACCGACAAGTTGCTCTTCGAATCCTGGAATGAAAGAGTTTGAACCGATTTCCAATGAATGGTTTTCTGAAGCTCCGCCTTCGAATGCTTCACCGTCAACGAATCCTTCAAAGTCAAGAACAACCGTATCGCCTTCAGCGACTTGTCCTTCTTCTTTAACGACAAGTTCAGCTTGACGCTCTTGTAAAGTTTTCAATTCGTTTTCAACATCTTCGTCAGTTACTTCAGTATTGAATTTTTCAACTTCAACACCTTTGTAATCTCCCAATTTAACTTCAGGCTTAACTGTTACAGTTGCAGTGAAGATCAGGTTTTCGCCTTTTTCCATTTTCTCGATGTCGATTTCTGGACGATCTACAGGCTGAATTCCAGCTTCTTCGACAGCATTTGCGTAAGCATCTGGAAGAATGATATCAAGCGCATCTTGGTAAAGTGATTCTACGCCGAATTTTTTTTCGAACATTTGACGTGGCATTTTACCTTTACGGAAGCCAGGTACATTTACTTGTTTCACTACTTTTTTGAAAGCTGCGTCTAAACCTTCGTTTACTTTTGCAGCGTCAACTTCAATTGTTAGTACGCCTTGATTACCTTCTTGTTTTTCCCATTTTACAGACATGTGTTTCCCTCCAAAAATCTATATACTTCAATAATAAGCATTGGATGATTATGCTTTGCAAGTGTTAACAAGTCATCCTTCAAATATACCCCCAAAATAATGGGGAAATCGTCAAAATTAGACGAATTATACATTACAACCACTACATTATACCACAGGATTAATCTGTTACAACAGCAATAGCTTAAATAATAGGATAAGAAATTTCTTCAATTTCTTTTATATAGGAAAGAATATCCGCAATGCTTTCCTCATCTGCCTGGTAAAGATCCGCTAAGTCCCTCACGGAAACTTCCCCGGTCATGTACTCTTCCGCCAAGGCATGGTAGGCAGCTGCCCATGCAGGCAAGCTTTCAGGCCCTGGTTCAAAAGGAAACAATAAAAAAGAATGACGTTCAATCAAACTATGGACCATTTCATATAAGCTCGGATTATCCTGGCTGATTTCCTCTTCGGCCAGTCCGGTCACCATCTTATAGAAGTCCGTCTCCTTCAAACTTTTCAATTCCCTTGGGATGACCGACTTCGATTGATTGAATTTCCTCACCGTCATTTCCTCGTTATACTCCTGGTCGATAAGGATGTTAAGGAGCATCGTTTTGAAGAAAGGATGTCCCTCATCTTTTTGTAGAAATTCTTCGATTTGAGGGATAAATGGTCGAATATTGATATTCGTGAGTTTTGAAATGACCATAAGCATTTCATTATCCGTTTTCCCTTCAAAAAGTTCATCCTCCTGCATTTCCTCTGAAAGCTGTTGATTTTGCCTTTCTTTCTCTTCTTTTTTATCCTCAAGGGCCCTTTTACTGAACTGAAGCATCTTTTCGAAATGTTCCTCTTTATCAAAGGGAATTTGGTTTTCTTCAAATAACAGTTCGATCGTCGTGACCATTTCCTGATGCTCGCCTAATTGCAGCAGTACCATCAAATAAATATTGATCAGTTGAAAATAGTCGCCGATGCCTTTATTCAGCATCTCTATACACAACTCTTTTGCCTCCTGGTAATACTCAAGTTCAACTAGTGAGACCACCAGTCCCATGCAAACTTCATCATTTTCGGGCTCATACTCCCTAGCTTGGCTGAAAAGCTGTGCAGCCGCTTTAAAGTTCCTGTTACCAAGCTCATCCAGTCCTTTTACAATCAGCCTCTCACCGAGATTTGGAAAGGCGATAATCTTTGTTTCTCCGGCCTTCTTTTGGTTGTTCTCATCATCCATCCTATTTTCCGCCTCACCGTTCGCTTTTTGAGAAACAGTTTAGCATGTAATAGCTGGAAACACAAAAATTTATATGGGCGGATACCTTCTTTCCCGATAAAAAAAATCCCGTATCCTTTCAAATAAGAAAGGATAACGGGAAATGACTTTTTTCTATTAAATACTCGATACAGCCTTTTTTTGAGATTCATAGGCAGAAATCTCTTTATCATATTGAAGCGTTATCGAAATTTCATCCCAGCCTTTGACGAGCATTTCCTTCCAATATGGATGAATTTCAAAGCTCGTTTCAAACCCTTGACCATCTTTCAATGTCTGATTGGGAAGGTCGATAGTCAGCTCATAATCAGGTGCTGACACTCTCTCCATTAAATAGTTTACTTCAGTCTGGGTCAAAGCGATGGGGACCATGCCATTTTTCATACAATTACTTTTAAAGATATCAGCATAAGACGGAGCGATGATGATATCGAACCCGTAGTCTTTCAAAGACCAAGGGGCATGCTCACGGGACGAACCGCAGCCAAAATTTTCACCTGCTATTAATATGGACGTGTTTTGATTATGGGGCTGATTCAATTCAAAATCAGGACGTTTCTTCCCGGTTTCATCAAAACGCCAGTTATAGAATAAAAATTCGCCAAATCCGCTTCGCTCAATCCTTTTTAAAAATTGTTTTGGAATGATTTGGTCCGTATCCACGTTTTTACGGTCAAGTGCCGCCGCTCTTCCTTTATATATAGTAATGGGTTCCATTTTCTGCACCTCCGGTTAATTCGTATTCTTATTGGACTTGTTCAGTTCTTTTCAAATTCCTAATATCGACAAATTTCCCATGAATGGCGGCCGCGGCAGCCATAGCCGGACTAACCAGGTGTGTTCTTGCCCCAGCGCCTTGCCTGCCTTCGAAGTTCCGATTGCTTGTGGAGGCACAATGCTCGCCTGCCGGAACCACGTCAGGGTTCATGCTCAGGCACATGCTGCAGCCCGATTCGCGCCATTCGAAGCCAGCAGATTTGAAAATTTCATCCAACCCTTCATCTTCCGCTTGCCTTTTGACGCTTTGTGAACCGGGAACGACCATCGCCCGAACCCCTTTTTGAACAGTTTGGCCATCGATCATTCCTGCGGCTTGCCTTAAGTCCTCAATGCGTGAATTGGTACACGATCCTATGAATACATGTTGTACGGGAATTTCCGTGATCGRCATCCCTTCCTCAAGGCCCATATACTCAATGGCTCGATTCAGTTCCTTAGGATCCATGATATCCTCTGCGAGGGTAGGTACTTTTCCGTCCACGCCACTAGCCATTCCAGGATTTGTCCCCCAGCTGACCATTGGTGAAATCAGGCTGCCATCAAGAATGATTTCTTGGTCATAAACAGCATCCTCATCACTGGAAAGTGACTTCCAGTCCTGAACACATTGCTCGAACTCTTCTCCTTTCGGCAAATATTTACGGCCTTTCAAATAAGAGAACGTTGTTTCATCAGGAGCTACCAGCCCTGCTCTTGCCCCGCCTTCAATCGACATATTGCAGACCGTCATTCTTTCTTCCATTGACATATCCCGGAAAACTTCCCCGCAATACTCAATGATATGTCCCGTACCGAAATCGACGCCGAATTTGGAAATTACATATAAAATGACATCTTTCGCCATCACGCCATGACCAAGCTTGCCATTGACCTCAAGCTTCAATGTTTTGGGTTTTGTTTGCCATAGGGTTTGTGTGGCCAAAACATGCTCGACCTCACTCGTACCGATTCCAAATGCAATCGAGCCAAACGCACCATGCGTGGAAGTATGACTGTCTCCGCAGACAATCGTCATCCCTGGCTGTGTAAGCCCTAATTCAGGCCCGATAACGTGAACGATACCTTGATCCGGACTGTCTAAATCAGCAAGGCGGATACCGAACTCCTTACAGTTTTGCTCAAGCGCCTCTAGTTGTTTCCTTGCAATATCATCCTCGATGAAATAGCGATTAACGGTTGGCACATTATGATCCATTGTCGCGAAAGTACGATCGGGTCTCCTGACTTTCCGTCCTTTTAATCTCAATCCTTCAAATGCTTGCGGAGAGGTCACTTCATGAATATATTGTAGGTCTATATAAATTAAATCCGGTTTATTCTCCTCTTCATTTACAATATGGCGATCCCATATTTTCTCTATTATCGACTTACCCATCACTATCCCACCTCGATCAATCTTGTATTTTTTTTAAAAAACACGGCCTAATGTTAGGCCGTGAAAGAAGTTTATGCATAAGCTCCCATGATGTTGGAAATGGCTTCCTGGTCTAAAAGGTTTGCTTTTATTTCTGCAATCATCTCAGAGGTAGACGTAATTGTCGGTTGGCCATTTGCGATATCGCCTGTTCTCAAGCCATATTCAAGGACCGTTTCCACCGCCTGTTCAACTGCTTTCGCCTCATCTTCCAAACCAAAGGATAGACGCAGCATGGAAGCCGCCGATAAAATCGTCCCAATCGGATTAGCCAGGTTTTTGCCTGCGATATCCGGGGCAGAGCCATGAATCGGTTCATATAGATTAGGACCATTAGTTGATATGGAGGCGGAAGGAAGCATTCCAAGCGAGCCAGTCAATACCGACGCTTCATCGCTTAAAATATCGCCGAACATATTCTCCGTCACGATAATATCAAATTGTTTCGGGTTTTTGATCAATTGCATGGCTGCATTATCAACAAGCATATGTTCAAGGATTACATCCGGATAGTCCTTGGCAATTTCTTCAGCCGTCTCACGCCACATCCTGCTGGATTCAAGAACATTCGCTTTATCCACGGAAGTTACTTTTTTCTTGCGCTCCGATGCTAATGAAAAAGCAAGTTCGATGATGCGCTTCATTTCGCTTTTCTGATAGAAAAGTGTATCGACGACCGCTTCTTTCCCTTCTTTTTCAACGCGCTCACTTGGCTTTCCGAAATAAAGGCCGCCAGTTAGTTCCCTGACAATCACGAAATCCACATCTTCAATGAATTCCTTCTTAAGAGGAGAAGATTCCGACAAGCTGGAATAATAGCTGATTGGACGGATGTTAGCATAAAGATTCAAATCTTTTCGGATTTTCAACAAACCTCGTTCCGGTCTTAGGTGCGCAGGCTGGTCATCCCACTTAGGTCCTCCAACGGCCCCTAATAATACCGCATCGCTGTTTTTACAAATCTCCACTGTTTCATCCGGCAGGGGTGAACCTGTGCTATCGATGGCCCCTCCGCCAATCTCACCATATTGAAATTCAAAATCGTGTCCATATCTTTGGGCAACGGCTTCGAGGATTTCTACAGCGCCTCTTGTTACTTCTTTCCCGATGCCATCTCCTTGAAGCACCGCAATATTCCTTTTCATCGAAATCTCCCCTTCCTATTGTAATACTGCTTTTTCTTCCAGTTCCTTCATGATGATCACACGGTTAACAGCGTTCAAATACGCTTTGGCGGATGCTTCCAAGACGTCCTGATCAAGACCCCTGCCGCTTGTTTCCACACCGTTATAATCAATTTTCACAAAAACCTGTGCGAGGGCATCCATTCCGCCCCCCACCGATTGAATTCGATAGTCCAGCAAGTTGATCTCTTTGCCCAAACATCTTTCAAGCGTGTTGTATAGGGCTTCTACACTTCCTGCACCTGTAGCCGCTTCCTGAATCTCTTCATTATCGCCTTTTTTCAGTGTGACCGTTGCAGTCGCCGTCTGATGGGTGCCATGTGAAATCTGTAAGGAAATCATGTCATAGAAACTGATATCCGTCGCTTTCTCTTCAAGCACCAGCGCAACGATATCTTCATCCGTCATGGTCTTTTTATTATCGGCCAATTCCTTGAACTGGACGAATAATGAGTTCATTTCCTCATCCGTCACCGTAAAATTCAACTCTTGTAATCTTTCTTTGAAAGCATGGCGTCCTGAATGCTTTCCTAAAACGAGTGAATTGGACGAAACCCCGACGAGTTCAGGTGATATGATTTCATATGTCGTTTTTTCTTTTAACACGCCATCCTGGTGAATGCCTGATTCATGTGCGTAAGCATTGGCACCAATAATGGCTTTATTAGCAGGAACTTGCATTCCCGTAAGGCGGCTGACCAAATCACTGGTCCTTTTAATTTCATTCAATACAAGACCCGTTTCCGCTTGATAGAAATCTTTACGGATGTAGAGTGCCATGGCCACTTCTTCAAGTGCCACGTTTCCGGCACGTTCACCAATTCCGTTGATTGTGCCTTCGACTTGCGTAGCCCCGCCTTCGATGGCAGCCAATGAATTGGCCGTCGCCATTCCAAGATCGTCATGACAGTGTGCAGATAAACTAACTTTTTCAATAGAAGGAACATGTTCACGAAGGTATCTGAAAATGTTGCCATATTCGATTGGAGCTGCATACCCTACTGTATCCGGGATGTTAATGACCTTGGCACCAGCCTGAATGACCGCTTCAACGATTTCAGCCAAGTAGTCAAGTTCCGTGCGGCTTGCATCTTCTGCAGACCATTGTACGATCGGAAAACGCGCTGCTCCGTACTTAACCATTTCAACCGACCTTTCAATCACTTGCTGCTTAGACATTTTCAACTTATATTCACGATGAATGGGCGAAGTGGCGATGAACGTATGCAATCTTGGTTCTGCGCCGCCCCTTAATGAATCCCAAGCTGCATCGATATCTCCTTTTACAGCACGCGCCAGCCCTGTGACAGAGCTRTTTTTGATTTTGCGCGCGATTTCCTGTACGGAGTTGAAATCCCCTTTGGATGCTGCCGGAAAACCGGCTTCGATTATATCAACACCCAATCTTTCAAGCTGATAAGCAATTTCAAGTTTTTCGGTAAAATTTAAATTTACACCGGCGGATTGCTCCCCATCACGAAGTGTGGTTTCAAATATATTAATTTTTCGCAACGGCTACCACTTCTTTCTCTTTTTGTTGAGGTTTTACGAATGGCATCATTTTTCTTAATTCACGGCCAACCACTTCGATTTGATGTTGGTTTTCACGATTATTGATCGCATTGAAGACTGGACGATTCGCTTGGTTTTCCAAGATCCATCCTTTAGCGAACTCACCGTCTTGGATGTCTTTCAAGATCGCTTTCATTGCCTCTTTCGTAGTTTCCGTCACAACGCGTGGTCCAGAAACGAAATCTCCCCATTGAGCTGTGTCAGAGATGGAATAGCGCATGTTTTCCATACCGCCTTCATACATAAGGTCGATGATTAACTTAAGTTCATGCAAACACTCGAAATATGCTACTTCCGGTTGATATCCTGCTTCTGTCAAGGTTTCGAATCCAGCTTTCACAAGGGCAGTCAATCCGCCGCAAAGTACAGCTTGCTCTCCAAATAGATCCGTTTCCGTTTCTTCCTGGAAAGTGGTTTCCAAACCGCCAGCTCTTAAAGAACCAATTCCCCGAGCGTACGCAAGTGCCAATTCTCTTGCTTCACCCGTAACATTTTGATAGATGGCGAACAATGCCGGCACCCCTGCCCCTTGTTCATATGTACGGCGAACAAGATGTCCCGGACCTTTTGGAGCGACTAATAAAACATCTACGTCTGCCGGAGGAACGATTTGATTGAAATGTACGTTGAATCCGTGTGCGAACATTAACGCTTGACCTGCACGCAATACCGGTTTGATTTCTTCTTGGTATACTTTCGGCTGAGTTTCATCCGGTAATAGGTTCATGATCACGTCTGCCTGTTCAGCTGCTTCCTTCACTGTGAAAACATTAAAGCCGTCTTCCACCGCTTTATCGAAGGATTTACCTTTCCTGATTCCGATGATTACATCTACACCGCTGTCACGTAGGTTTTGAGCGTGTGCGTGTCCTTGTGAACCATATCCGATTACCGCTACCTTTTTATTGTTGAAGAAATTCTCGTTTGCTTCTGCGTTATAATATACTTTTGCCATAATAATTACATCTCCCTTTTCATCATTGTTTTTGTTTTTGTTTTATACGATTGTCGCACTCTTAGCGTGTGCAATTTGCATTCCACGCGGGATGGCGGCAGTCCCTGTCCTTGCCAATTCCTTGATGCCATATGGTTTGATCAGTTCAATGAAAGCTTCGATTTTATCCGATTCCCCTGTAATTTGGACGGTCACGCTATCTTTACTGACATCAATAACTGAAGCTCGGAAGGGTTCGATGACTGAATAAATCTCGGCTCGGGTTTGTGTAGTCACCAATATTTTAATGAGTGCAAGTTCCCTCGCCACAATCGATTGATTCGTAATATCATATACTTTCAAAACATCGATCTGCTTATTCAGCTGCTTGGTGATCTGTTCAATGACAGTTTCGTCATCGACATCGACCACAAAGGTCATCCTTGAAATGCCATCCTGTTCGGAAGGTCCGACAGTCATGCCTTCAATGTTATAATTTCTTTTCGTAAACAGGTTCGTAATCCGATTAAGGACGCCTGGCCGGTTATTCACGGTGAGGCTAAGAATTCCCTTCATTGATTAAACTCCTTCCATTTCATCTAGCCCTTTTCCTTGTGCTACCATCGGAAAGACATTTTCGTTTTGTTTGACCCGGAAATCAATCAATACTGGACCATCAGTCTTTAACGCTACATCCAGGCAGTTGMTTGCTTCTTCCTCCGTCGTCACCTTATATCCCGGAATTCCATAGGCATCGGCCAATTTCACGAAATCCGGATGCGATTGAAAAATACTGTGTGAAAAACGGTTATCATGAAAGAGTTCCTGCCACTGTCTTACCATTCCTAGTGCACCGTTATTGACGATGATGATTTTAATTGGCAGATTCATTTCAGCAATGACCGAGAGTTCCTGCAGGCACATCTGGAATCCACCATCCCCCGATATGGAAAGCACCGTCGCTTTCGGATTCGCCAGCTGCGCTCCGAGAGCCGAAGGTAAGCCAAAGCCCATCGTCCCCAATCCACCGGAAGTGACCCATGAATTCGGTTTGTTAAATGGATAGTACTGTGCTGCCCACATTTGATGCTGTCCAACATCGGTCGTAACAATGGCCTCCCCATTCGTTTTTTCATGAAGCATCTGGATGACCCGCTGAGGTTTCAATACGCCTTCTTCATGGGTATAGCGCAATGGGAACTCTTCATTCCATGCAGTAAGCTGTGTTGTCCATTCATCAATTTCCGATTTCTTGCCATTTTGCGCAATCAATTCAGAGAGTGCTTCTTTAGCACTTCCGACAACTGGAATTTTTGTCGGAACATTTTTACCGATTTCGGCTGGATCAATATCGATATGGGCAACCGTTGCGTGCTGTGCGAATTTCGCTAGATTCCCAGTCAATCGATCATCGAACCTTGCACCGATATTGATTAATAGATCACATTTCGCTAACGCCATGTTTGCTGCATAGCAGCCATGCATACCACCCATTCCGATAAAGAGTGGATGTTCCGCCGGAAAGCCCCCAAGACCCAATAAAGTGTGGACGACGGGGATGCCTTGCTGCTCGACATATTCCTTTAATAGATGGGAGGCCTTTGCATGCAGGACACCTGCCCCTGCAAGAATGACCGGTCTTTTCGCCCCGCTTACGGCTTCAACAAGCTTTCTGATCTGTAAGTAATTCGGCTTGGTCGTCGGCTGATAGCCAGGGAGATTCATTTCTGGCTCCTCATCCGTCGATACACCTTCCAAAATGGCCATGTCCTTAGGTATATCAATCAATACTGGACCGGGCCGGCCGCTGGAAGCGATATAAAACGCTTCTTTTATGATGCGCGGAAGGTCTTCCGGCTTCCTTACCTGATAGTTATGTTTTGTGATCGGGGTAGTAATCCCCAGTACATCCGCTTCCTGGAAAGCATCCGAGCCGATTACACTGGTAGCTACCTGACCTGAAATTACAACTAGCGGCAAAGAGTCGATCATTGCATCGGCCAAACCAGTGACGATGTTCGTTGCCCCTGGACCGGATGTGACGATGACCACTCCCGGCTTGCCGGTAATCCTGGCGTATCCTTCCGCTGCATGAATCGCACCTTGTTCGTGCCTTGTCAAAATATGAAAAAGTTCTGAACTGTAAAGTTTGTCATAAATCGGCAATACAGAACCTCCTGGATAACCAAAGATGACATCAACATTTTCCTTTTTCAATGCTTCCAGCAGAAATTCGGCACCACTATAATGTGTCTTTCCACTTTTCCGATCAGCAACAACTGACTTTTGTGTCATTTCGTAAAAAACCTCCTTCGCTTTCCTAATTGATTTTTTTCTAAAAATTCAGAATTTTCAGCTTTTTAAGCATACAAAAAAGCCTTTTCACCCCAAATGTACTTGCACTCGGCAAGATAAAGGGGTGAAAAGGCTTGATGAGCCACTCCACGGTACCACCCTTTTTCGCATGAAACTCCATGCGCACTTTGAATAGACTACACTATTCTCTGTTTTGGTAACGGGTACTGGTACGCACCCGTTCAGCTCTACTAGTCAGACGTTCAAGCTGAAACTCCAAGGTGAGTTCATCTTTCGGGACAATACCGGCTCTCAGCTACCCGGCTCTCTGTGACTGCCTTTTTAAAAGACTACTTATCCTCTTCAATGCTTTTCGCATTATTCATATTTTTCGAAACGCTTATGTTTGATGTCTTGTATTTGTGATTATCTTACGTGTATTTCAGGTAGTAGTCAACAGGTTTTTTGAAATTTTTTGATAATTCTAAATTGAAAGATTTGTTGTATCCGCTTACATACCTATCATGGCCACATTTTATAAAAAAAGTTTTTTCAATTTTTAATTTTTAAAAACACCGGATATCCCAATTAAATGATTCATGTCACGCATCATCCACATGATGTCAGTCACAGTATCGGAGCCCTAAAAAAAGAATCATCCATTTTCCCTTTCAGCCTCATTTTCACTGATTGCGGACGCCGCTCTTGATATAAGATTCGGCCGCCATCCCTTTTGAAGATCTCTCGTTGATAAACCGCCTGACATTCCAAGGTGAGGAAAATCACGGAACAATTCAAAATCCCCTCCCCAAACAAATCCCAGGGATTTTGCTATGGCTGCCACCCTTGTCCACTTCTCGCCCTCTGTCCACAGTGCCCGCTTGCCGTCATCACTAAGGATGACAAAATCGACTGCAAGGCCATAGTTATGCAAGGATTGCCCCCCTCTAGCATAAGTCACGATTGGCTTGGATTTATCCGTTCTGCCTCGTTCATACAGTTCATGTTGTTCCCGGAAACTTCGATAACCAGACGTTATTTGAACAAATATCCCCGCTTCATAAGCTAATTTCACCACTTCGAGTATCGTCTCGTTCACGACCGGGTTCATACCGCTTCCCATGTTTTCCTTTGCGTGATTCAATAGGGTTTGTAATTTGATGGCCATCCTAGCACCTCCCCTATATTAAATGCAAACATAACTGCAGGAGGAAAGGCTTTACCATTATTTTATTGGGGGTATAAAGATTATCTAAAAAATAAAAAAAGGCTGAACATAGGAGATATTAATCATCCCCTAAGTCAGCCCTCCGGTTCATTTAGCCAATACATCCTCGTATTCTGCATTTTTTTCAAATTGTTTTTGAACGAACGAACATACCGGAACAATTTTCAGGTTTTCCTCCCTTGCGAATCCTATGATCTTTTCAACTAGGGCATTTCCTACCTTTTGCCCGCGAAGCTTGTCAGAAACAACGGTATGATCGACCGTGATTTCATCATCACCTGATTTAAAGAATGTAATTTCCGCTAGTTTCTCACCAGATTCTTCGACAAAAAAAGAACTTTCACCTTTTTTGATATCCACCATCATGATGACCTCCTTTTCATTCCTCTTTATCATATCTCACAAAAAGGAAATTAAACAAATATTTAAAACGTGATTGAAATTGAATAAAGCAAGTACTTTCAAGGTTTATAAAGTTAGGAATTACCCATGTGAAGTTTATTTACAAACCGATGATGGTTTATATTTTAAAAGGAAGGCAAAAGACAAAACTTGATCGATCTTTTCCCTACGCTTATATACCCTTCCGGTTCAAATTTCACCATGTTTAACTATTTCAATTTGTCTACAGAAGGGGGTTCAAAAACGTATCTTTCATAAAATGATGCTCACGAAACCAACGGACCTAAAGTACCCAATACCTTTAACTCCTATAGTATCATTTCTATCTGATTTTCATAACGAAGTTGATTGTAGAGGAAGGTGCTCGACTCCGCAGGCTCACCTAGGCCGCCCGCGGAAAGCGAGTGCCTGGATCGGAAATCCACGCCCAAATTGTAACCGCCATAGCATTACAACAAACACGTTTTCTTCGAATTAGTCTAAGTCTGAATGATTCTTTCATAACCTGAAATACAGTGTTTTTCAAGCTTTCGTTTTTTGATGGCATTAAATTGATGGAAGAAATCTTTCCGTAATGATGTAAGAATAAGTATATAATAGCAGAAACTGAAAAAACTGCCCTATTCAGGTTAGGACAGTTTTAAATGAAAACAAAATATAAAATGATCATCGATAACAATATGACCATAAAAACGGCGATTAGAATTACGTGCGCACTTGAAGACTGGAACGTCCCTTCATTGATTTGCCGTTTCTTCTGAAGATAACCGATTGTCGCCAGAACGGTAATCACAAGTCCCAATGCACACGCAAACATCCCCAGCACGATGCTGATCAAGTCAATCCAGGCATCCCGATGCACACCAATCGTAAAATGCAGGCTTGTCGCAAGAAAGCCAACTCCCACTATTGCAATCACCGTTCTTATCCATGCCAAGAAGGTGCGTTCATTAGCCAGATGCTGCTGGGCATATTTCAATTGGTTTTTCTCCATGTCATCACCTTAATCGAGCGTTTTTATCAAATGGTAAAATCAGTCATCTTTTCAGGAGCGAAAAGGCCCTGAACATTGACCCGGCAAACATTAGCCCTGCACCGCCGAGCAATAAATATATACATAGAGTTTTATCAATAACATTCAAAGGATAAAGCAAGGCCCCCAGCGCCATGATTGCCCCTATTCCCGTTATGGTCCATCCTATTTTTTTCATTCGCAACTCCTAAGATTAATTATTATTTAGTGAAGGTCCTCCACGGGTTTCCCCCTTTTTCATAGACAGGTCCCTCATTACTAGCTTAAACCATTTAAAAACTTACAACAAGTGAGATCCACCGATTATTTTTCCCACAAAAAAAGAGCCACAAATGACCCCCTGTTTTGAACACACCCAAATTCAGCCGTTCTTTTTATCCTTTTCCATATATTCTTTTATTTTTCTTTCTTCCCACTCAGACCCGAAGTTTCCTTGTGCAAGAATGGTAATTCCATGTATCAGAACACCAATCCCCCACCCACCGAGGGGATAAAGGAACCACCAATAACCAGGATCCGTCAAAAGGTTAATCGCAATCAACATGACATTCACCAATACATACACCATTATATGAATGTAGAATGCCTTAAGGTTTTCAACCCTTTTTTTCGCCCGTAGATATCCATCTCCATTTTCCATCTCAGCACCCCCTAATCATAAACACTTAAATATATTACCATCTGCTTCCATAATACCTTATTTTTCATAAAGAAATAAGAATGAAATGCATCAAAGGTAAATCGGGAGCCGGGAATCAAGGAGAATCCCTAAAGGCCACTTATAAGTCAGCGGGTTTCATTCTATTGTATCCCCGTTCTTCGTAAGGCTGTATTTTTTCCATCCACTTTTCTTCAAGTTTTTTCAATTCCCGTTTAGCATCAAAAAACCCTGTTTCTTTTGACTTCAAGACCTCCAGTACCTCAAAAGAAAAAGCATCTTTCCCATATTGGTTCCACTCGCTTTGCAGCACTTTATTGGTGTTTGTCCCGACTTCCAATTCAAATTGTTTCCCCTTCAACGTCTTTAAATTCCTGGTGCTTCCGATAAAGACTTTATTATTTACCGTATTTCTGATTTGGTATACCCCTGCTTCAACCTTCGTTTCTTTATATAATTGCTTCAATTCTTTTTTACGATCCATCTTTCTTGCCCCCAGTCATCATTTCTTCAGCCAATATTGGCTCCCATCAGGCTTTCTATCCAAGAATCCATATTCTATTAAGTATCTTCTCAAAAGAACATGATCATGATAAATCGCACCCAATATTTGATTGATTTCCTTTTCTTCGTATTTCCGCTCATTTTCAAAACGGTTCATAATTTCTTGGAGAATGATCAGCCTTTGTTTTTCCTTTAGCGGAAAAGACTTTAATGCATCCTGACTGCCTTTAGGGAAGTATTTTTTCAGTACAGTCACCTTTTCATCCTCAGTAACGTTATAACGATCATCGACCATCCTTGCTTTTTGATGAAGCGGGATAAATGCCGGCGCGTGTTCATCTTTATCTTTCAAAAGTTCCATCAGGGCTAAAAACAACTTAGCCTGACGCTCTTTCTCTTTCAACACAAAACGATGGTTCCGAATCGTGGAAGGACTGCCAATTCCCATTTCCTCCTGAACCTCAGCATCATTTTTCCCTTGGTAAAAAAGGCGAAGGAGACGGTTTTGATGGTCGGTGAGACCTGTAAGTTTTTTATCGAGATCAATCAAGTATTCAAAAACCGAGCTGTGCGCATGTTCAATATGAATGCGCATATACCTCTTCGCTTCATAAAGAACTCCATCTTTCGGGTATACGATCCCCTTTTCAACTGCATTTCCACACAGCAAACAAACATATTGATTCTCACCTTCGATGTACCCTTGTTTAAGCTCATCCTGAGATGCGCTCCAAAACATTTCCGCGTCCTTCATTAAACAAACACTTCCCTATAAAGTTTATAATATAATAAACATAATATTGATTTGTTTGTATTATGTCAATGTTTTTTCTGTTTTTTTATAACCCCGGCAAATTTTGGCCTTCTTAGTCAGAGGAGCTTCATAACATAAAGCTGACAAGGGATTTCACCTTCCATTTTACGGTTCCCATGGCACTATGCCGATATAGTATCATGAGTAATAAGCGGAATTTCCCCAATAATATGCTTTATAAACGTGAATAAGCTTTAGAGGAGGATATCTTATCGAAAGAGGAAAACGAGGCGATCCCATCGATCCATAACACCGATTTACACATGGCATTACAACATGTATCCGAACAATTCAAGGTCTCACGATCGAATCACTTATACAAAAACAATCGATGCAGCTGAGTGAAGCTGATGAAAAAAGTTCACCCGTCGAAGAATTGAATACGGCAATAATCAAAAACCGTGAAATCATAAAAAAAATCTCCAAACCTTAAATAGAATTTGATATCGAAAAAAAGACATCCAAGTATGGATGCCTCAGCTGCTGACAAAATTCGATGTAAGTCGATTTCACCTACAGTTTTTTTAGCTTGTACAAATTGAACGTTACCCTAGACACTGCTATTCCCGCAGGAGTCTCGCACACCCAACCCAATCAACTATGTTTAAAAATTCAGATAGAAATCTTTTTGCCTACAGTTTTTTATTTGAGAAAGTTGGAGTTGATTTCAGAAATTCGCTCTCTTTCCGCCGAATGTCTGCCAAGTCGCATTAAAGCAAGCACTTTTGGTGTCTCGGCTGCCAGTTATTCGGCAGTAGCGCTGTGCAAATTTCTTAAATCCAGTGAGGATTACAGTTAAGAACATAAAGACCTGAGCAGTTTATCGACCTATACCACACAATATTCGACCGTTCATGAATTTTTTTAACCCTCACCTCACTGTTCGGTCTCCGATTCCCATTTTGTCGGCGAAGGATGTTTTATGAAATTCCTAATAAAAATCCTTCGCAGAGCTCATTAAGTATTAGCTAGGCACAAATTTAAGTATTCCTTCCAGATAAACACCTTTTTCTTTTCGTTTACATTCCCTCAACTTGATTCTTCCTTCTTTTTCCAACTCCTTGGCTAATTGGACCACTTCTGTTCCATCTTCGGTTATTTCGACTGAGAAGAAATTGCCCCGAGTGGAAGTTTGAATGAACTTGAATAATCTATCTTTATTCATTTAAACATCTCCTTATTTATTACAAGTTCGACATAAATGGTCATCCACCTGCGATAAATATAAATAAAAAATTTCATGGTTAAAAGGATGCAAATCAAAATGACCCTCGTTAGCTTAAACACCCAAAAAAGTAAAAAAGCCAAAACCTTTAGAAGGTTTTGGCTTTTTAAGTTAGTGTCCCAGGAGAGATTCGAACTCCCGACCGACGCCTTAGAAGGGCGTTGCTCTATCCAGCTGAGCTACTGAGACGTTTATGATATAAGTTGCGGTAAAACTTATGTATTACCTTAACTGTTCCCTTAGGACACTTCTTATTATAGTAGGATATCAAAAGGAAGTCAACGGTTTTTCAAAAAAAGTTTTTTTCTTTTTTTAAGAACCAGGAAGCGGGGAAAAACGCTTCCTGTTCATTATACATGAAGTCATTCCATTTGATAAGCATTTCTTAGATCCTCAACGATTTTTCCTTCAAGGTCATAATAGATGATTTCAAGTTGGTCATTTCCAATCTCCAAAATGGCATAGGTTTTCTCTTTTCGTCCCCGCGGCTGCCGTATGCTTCCCGGGTTGATGAAGAGCTTGCCGTCAATCCACTCCGACCCTGGAGCATGGGAGTGACCAAAGCAAATAATATCCGCCCCTGTCTCCTCACTTTTATAAGATAGGTTCATCAAGGTCATATTTATGTTATAGAGGTGTCCATGCGTAACGAAGAAACGCTTGCCTGAGATATTCTCCACAATATCATCCGGATATGCCGAATCATAGTCGCAATTCCCGCCAACGGCCAAAAACTCCGCCATGTGAGGATCATTTCTTTCCAACTCTGAATCACCGCAATGGATCATGGCGGCGACCTCTTGTTTATGACGCTCGGCAATCATGCTGATTTCATGAGTTAAGCCATGACTGTCACTCATTATTAGCACTTTCATCGTCACATTCCTTCTTCCCTTTTTAGAAATAGATCAAGTTTTTCATCTAGAGCCCTCAACGCGTTGGCACGGTGGCTGATTTGGTTTTTTTCCTCTTTTGTCAATTCAGCGTTTGTTTTGCCCTGTTCCTCTACAAAAAAGATTGGATCATAACCAAATCCATTCGTTCCTGAGGGCTGTTCCGTGATCAAGCCTTCCATCGTTCCCGATACCGTAATCGTTTCCTGGTTGGGTGACGCTAGTGCCAAGGCGCAATAAAATCTCGCCGTCCTAGCCTCTTTTGGCACGCCTTCCAGTTCGCGGAGGACTTTTTCCGTGTTTGCTTCATCACTCTTGGCCTCTCCAGCATAGCGGGCAGAATAAACGCCTGGACGGCCCTCCAATGCATCTACAATCAATCCGGAGTCATCAGCAATGACAAAGTGGCCTAGCTGATGGGCAATGGCCTCTGCCTTCAGGATCGCATTTTCTTCAAAGGTCGTGCCTGTTTCCTCCACATCCGGGGCATCCGGTACTTCGAGAAGTGTTTTGACTTCATAACCTTTAGCAGAAAATAAGCTTTCGAACTCCTTGGCTTTCCCTTTATTTTTCGTTGCAATGATTACTGTCTTCATTTTCATTTCACCCTTTTTCATTTTATCGGCACGGGAGCTCTTTTGGGGCTGAGAAAGAATTTGCTGTCATTCGTCATATGTAAAAGCCGCTTCTTCTCCAGTGCCAACGGACGGATTCAACTCTGCCTATCATGATCAACAACAGCCGCTGAATTTTCCAGATAAGTTAAGTCTAACACAACTCCCTCACCTGCAATAACCTGAAACTTATAAACTAACGTTTGTAATTTTCACTATGTTCAATATGGATATTAACTTTTATATCATTTATTGAAGTCTTATCAAAGGAATTAATAATTTTATTATCCCACTTATTGACATGGTATCTGTATGCCTTTTCACTTATGTTAAAAAGGTCTGTATTGATTTTTTCCCCCGTCTCCAATGTCTTCAAAATATCTTGCTTAATTTTTATTTCTACCTTTTTTTCGATTTTTCCCATATCCAGGTTGTCTAAATTTTGTTTCAATATCCCATTTGCTTTAACTTCTAAATCATATAAGGGTTTCTTTTGTTGTTCCAATACTTTGATGTTTGTTTTGGGGTCCATGATTTCAACACTTACCTTTTGTTTATTCAGGGAAAAAAACATGACTGTCGCCTTATTTTCAACCCATTTCATACCAGTCAAATCTTGTTTACTTACGAACCCTTTATACTGTTGTTTTGATAAAACATAGCCGCCATTCAACGTTGGTATCTTTTTTTCTTTCCCCCTGTCTGTGTAATGATGCTCATTTATTACCATAGAGGGAATTAAAATGGAACCAACCGGTTGATAAAATTTCGAAACCAGTTCACTGAATTTTAACGGGGAAATGAAATAGTTTTCATTAATAACGGTCTCTGGCCTTTGAATGATCGTGAATAAGTTAGGAAGATTAAAGAAACTATCACCGTTAAACACCTTTTTAATATCCTCGTTTGTAACAAACAGCCATGAATTGTATCGCAATAAGGGCTCTTTCCCTACATATTCAATGAAATCCTTCATTTTCTTATTGATTACATCCTCACTTAAAATGAAGGAGTTAACATGCCCGATATAAAGTGGCAATGCTGCATTTTGTTCCAATTCAGTAAATGCTTCTTCGATACTTTCCCCTTTACCTTTCCCAATGACAACACCAGTTTTTTCTTGTAATGCTGTGGCTCCCTCTTGTTTTGCTATATCCGCAAAATTCAATGCTTGAAAGTATAAGATGAATTCACCCTCTTTATAATCGATCCCTAGAGCGGATCCATATGTTTGAGCTTGAATTTCCTTCATTCCCCAGCAGCCTGTCGTCAATAAAAGTTGACAGCCAATTACCATGACTGCAATTAGCTTTCTCATTTGTCCGACTCCTTTTGCGATTCATTATCACTGGATTGTAGAGCTTGATTCCTCTGCCTTAACATCCCATACGGAAGCTTGAATAAGACTTTTAACATGTCCGATTTATTTGGTTTGGAAAATGGATTCACAAAAGGCTGTCCGAAACTTTCCAAGGAAACCACAACAATCAAGATAAGAAATATTCCCATGAAGAATCCAAACAAGCCTAGAAATGCTGAACATGCAAATATGAATAACCTTATAAGAACGATATTCCCAGCGATATTCTGATTGATTAGGGTATAGCTTGAGAGAACTGTAACAGCAATTACTACGAGCATGGAGGGTGAAGTCAGCCCTGCCCGAATCGCTGCATCACCTATAATCAATCCACCCAATACAGAAACCGTCGGACCAACAGCTTTTGGCATGCGCAGACCGGCTTCTTTAAATAGTTCAAACAATATGATCATTACGAATGCCTCCAAAGAAGCAGGTATGGGTAATCCCTGTCTCGTGATTGAAATCGTCGCAAGAAGCGAAAAGGGAATTTGATCGAATTGATAGGTAACCAACGCTATAAAAAATCCCGGTAACGTAACCGTTACAAATAATGAGACTACACGAATGATGCGCATAAAACTAATGTAAAAAAAGCTTGCATGTGCGTCATCGGCAGCATAAAGTAACTGATTAATACTCGTTGGTCCAATCAAGCTTGTGGGATTCCCGTCTACTAGGATGGCAAAGCGCCCTTGATTCAAGGATTCAACAACATAGTCCGGTCGACCGATATACTCCATTAAGGGGAAAATGGAAAATTGAGTATCATATAAGAGTTCTTCAACTTGGTAACTGCTGACTATGATATCAGCCTTTAATGAATCCAATCGTTTTTTAACATCCAAAAGAATCGAGGGATTGATAATGTCATCAATATATAGCAGCAATATTTTAGTTTTACTTCTTTTCCCGATTGTATATTCTATACATTTAAGTGATGCCGTTTTTAACCTCTGGCGAATTAAAGACATGTTATCCGCTATATTCTCAACGAATCCATCCCTAGGTCCCCGAATGGAAGATTCTATATTGGATTCTTCCGGACTGCGCTTAGGGGAATTAGCTAATGGGGTATGGTAAATTTCGTTGGAAGTTTCATTAATAATGATCAGGTCTCCTGAAAAAAGAATGCTTTCTACTCCATCTTTTAAATCGGAGCCCTTTTTAAGCGTACTGATCTCCATGATATTGCTTAATTGATCAATTGTTAATTCGCCATTTTCTTGAACCGCTTTAGATATTGTAGGCAGAATCACTTCATTGATGAATGGCATATCCACTAAGTTTGGCGCATATAAAAATCCCAACAAATAACGACCTTCATTATCAAAAGTTTTTGTTCTTAAAACAACATCGGAAGAATGTTCGAACCATTTTCGGATTTGGTCAATGTAAGAAGGAGTACCATTCAAATTTCCCTTCTTCATAATGTTTCACCTTTTCCTTTTCCCTTTTTAAAAATAATAAATAACAGTATAATTGCAGCACTAAAAAGAAACAGACTGCTTATTGGAAAGAAATATTTGTATATAAGATTAAAAAATGAAGTAGCATCCCAATGGATTAGCGTTCCAATAACAATTAACAAATATAGTGAAAGCAGGATCCACTTCTGATGTTTTGAATTCGAGATTAACTTATAGCCTATAAATAAACATAAACTTATTCGGATCATGGCACCTGAAAGCCATTGGAAAATGGAAAGGAAATCGAGTCGAGTAATATAATAGCCAAATCTTAGCAACTTCCACTGTTCGTAAGCCGGATTCCTCATTTTCACTGCTTCCACAGAACCAAATTCTGCCATTGCTCCCATGAGGGGGCCTAACGTCAGCATGATKAGGCTAATACCAACCAGTAAAAGCCACTTGGCTTTTAGCTTGTTTTTCAAGTAAGGAGTCAAAAATAAAAAAACGATGATTTCTAAATATCCTGCACTCGTATACAGCATTCCATTTAGTGTATGGCGATACCCGCTTTCAAATATCGGGAACAATAATTCGTAATTCTTATTACTCGTGTTCCCCAGCCCCACAAATATCCCCAAAATAGTGACGACCGGAAGAAATAGGAGAGCCAAAGTACTTATGGTGCGTATTCCTTTATAACTTGCAAAAATACAAATAAAAGTGAATAGGCTGACGACTACGATGTTTGGAATGTCATGAGTATAATTAGCTTTTGCCCAAATCAATGTAAATTTGACGGTTATGAAGGCGTTAATTATAAAGTACAAGCCAAATGCTATCGTGAAAATATATGTAACAAAAGGTGTAGACCATTTTTTCAGAAAAGAGATTATATCTTCTTTATCTAGTTTTTTATAAATATAAAAAATAAATAGTGTCCAAACGATACATGGAACAACAC
>NZ_JBFUIQ010000061.1:0-23844 GCF_056401795.1 Peribacillus sp. P4_D6 | reverse complement strand
GACCCATGATGCAGGAGGGTGTTGAAGGGATAGCTTCAACTGCCATAATGATTTTGTTTGCGATTTTATATTTTGGAATAATGATAGATTCCGGTTTATTTGATCCGCTTATTTCTAAAATATTGAAAATAGTAAAAGGAGATCCTTTAAAAATAGTTGTAGGAACCGCTATTCTCTCAATGACCGTCGCATTGGATGGGGACGGGACAACTACTTACATCATTACTGTCTCAGCGCTTTTACCCCTTTATAAGCGTCTGGGCATGAACAAAATCATATTAGCCACTGTAGCGATGCTATCCATGGGTGTAATGAATATGACACCATGGGGGGGAGCTTCCGCCATGGCGATGGCATCGTTGAACCTTGACGCATCGGAATTGTTCTTGCCAATGATTCCTGTCATGGGATTTGGCCTGATTTGGGTTCTTGTCGTGGCTTTTATATTGGGAAAAGGGGAACGAAAGAGATTGGGCGTAGTGGAGATCCAGCATAGTCACACAAACTCGGAGGCCAATTCCGAGTTAGCGGCAACAACGGTTTCCCGTGATTATCGCAGGCCGAAATTGGTCTGGTTCAACTTCATTTTAACGATTGTGCTCATGGCATCATTAATCATTGATTTTATGTCTTTGACCATTTTATTCATGATTGCTTTCGCCATCGCGTTATTGGTCAATTATCCTGATTTGAAAGATCAGCAGGATAGAATCGCCGTTCATTCGAAAAATGCATTGGCCGTCGTTTCAATTGTCATTGCAGCCGGGATTTTTACCGGCATCATGTCTGGAACGAAAATGATTGATGCAATGGCCATTACGTTGGTCTCTTTTATCCCGGAATCTTTCGGACCATTTTTACCGGTTATTGTTGCGTTTGCCAGTGCTCCTTTTACTTTCTTTATGTCAAATAATGCATTCTATTTTGGCGTACTTCCCATTATCGCACAAGCCGCTGATGCTTATGGAATTAGCGCGGCAGAAATAGGGCGCGCTTCATTAATAGGGCAGCCGATACACGTATTGAGTCCTTTGGTAGCTGCAGCACATTTGCTAATAGGTTTAGTTGGCACTGACTTCGGTGATTTACAGCGGTTTGCCGTGAAATGGGCATTAGGGACTGTCACGGTCATGACAATAGCGGCGATAATCTTGGGAGTCATTTAGTAAAAAGAATGGTTACTCTATCGTGCAGATTTGCAAATCGATATTTTATAATGGAGGATTTCAATGTGGATCATCACACTCTATAAAAGCAGAGATATTGTAATGTATGAATTTGAAACAGAACAAGCAGCAAGGGACGTTTTCTGTAATATTCAGGGCAATAAGATTCTTTCAGAAGTTATTTACTTTAATGATCCAGGTTTAGCATGATGATAGCAATGTCCTTCAAGACTATGCATTTCATTGTTTACCCCGAAAAAGCTTAGGCTTTATTGGGGTTTTCCTATTATTTTAAACTTTTAACAATGATTCTTGTGGTAATCTTCGCCAGATTCATGACAGTATCCAGTCTTGTTTCATTTAGAGATTGTTTGGGCAAAAGGGGATCTAAATAATTTACGACGGCCTTTAGGTGATAATCACCCAATTCAGGTAAGGATTTATTCATCGCCTCACCAGGGTTAAAAGGGCCTTTTGTCAGAATGATAGAACCGATTTGATGATAACCGCCCAAACAAGCATCGATGCCAAAAATAAAGGGATTTTTGAATTGCTTTTTTATTTCTTTCAAAACACTTTTCAAATTAAGGGCGTGAACAGGTTCTGCGAGTGTTCCGAAGACATGATAAGGGACTTGGTTTTCTCTTAGCATCGTCCCTACTAAAGGCCCGAATGAATCTCCGGTGGATCTATCTGAGCCAATACATAAAAAGATGATCTCTTTTGACGTTGACCGAAGAACTCCTGCGATCCGAAAAGATATTTCGTCCATTTCTCCTTCTGTATCCAACGTGTAGTTGCAATCCTGCATTTCTTTTTTTGTCTCCCCATTTTTCCTGCCACCAAAAGGATACATGCCTACACCCCCTAGAGTACCGTAATCTTGAATAAAGTATAACATGATTATGGAAATCACTTGCTTCCCTCTAATGATTAATTTCAAATTTCTTGTTTATTTGTATTTTGTTAATATATAGATTAATTGGTTTTTTTGATAAAATGAAAACAAAAAAATATACTGTATGAAACTTTTGATTTTAAAAAAGGCAGAGCCAGTGTTTTATAGAAGGAAGTGTAAGAATGCAAGTAACGAATAACGATAGTATCCATAATCATTTACGTGCAGACTGTGAGAATTGTTTTGGTTTGTGCTGTGTAGCTTTGCCTTATGCAAAATCTGCTGATTTTGCATTTGATAAAGATGGAGGTACACCTTGTTCAAACCTGCAATCGGATTATCGTTGCGGCATCCATGGAAATCTCAGAGCAAAAGGATTTAGGGGCTGCACGGTATATGAATGCTTCGGTGCCGGTCAAAAGGTATCCCAGCTTACCTATGATGGAAACGACTGGAGGGACAACCCCGCATCAGCAAAGGAAATGTTTGAAGTTTTTCYAATTATGCAACAACTGCATGAAATGCTTTGCTACTTAAATGAAGCACTTAATTTAGAAGATGCCCAACCTCTTCACCGAGAATTGCAGGCCGCTTTTGAAGACACGGAATATCTCACTAAACAAAGTCCAAAGTCTATCATGGACCTGAATGTACCAGCTCATAGAACGATCGTTAACGATTTACTCCTGCGCACAAGTGAAATGGTACGTGCAAAGGTTTCAATTAAGAAAAATAAGAAAAAGCCGAACAAAATAGGTAGGGGAAGTGACCTGATCGGTGCAAAATTGAGAGGTGCAGACCTTAGGGGAGCGAACTTAAGAGGGGCTTTGCTTATTGCATCCGACCTCAGGGAAGCCGACATGAGAGTGACGGACTTGATCGGTGCAGACTTTAGGGACGCTGATTTAAGCGGTGCCGATCTCACCGGCAGTTTCTTCATCACACAAGCACAGATTAACTCGGCTAAAGGCGACACGAAGACAAAATTACCGCATCCATTAAGCATTCCCGATCATTGGAGGTAGAAGAATGTTTCATTCATGAGTAAAGCCCAAACTCACGAGTAAAGGCGTGAAATTCACGAGTAAAAGCGCGAAACTTACGAGTAAATGCGTGAAATTCACGAGTAAAAGCGCGAAACTCACGAGTAAAAGCGTGAAACTCACGAGTAAAAGCGTAAAACTCACGAGTAAAAGCGCGAAACTCGCGAGTAAAAGCGTGAAACTCACGAGTAAAGCCCAAATTCACGAGTAAAAGTGCCAAACTCGCGAGTAAAAGCGTAAAACTCGCGAGTAAAAGCGTAAAACTCGCGAGTAAAAGCGTAAAACTTACGAGTAATGGGAAATTTACTACATAGTGCATGAACATCAATAGCGGACAAGTAAATTGGATTGGGCTTTAATCCGAAGCTTTACAAAGAGAGAACTCTCCCACAGCGATTCTTCATTAGGAAGGATCGTCTTTTACATTTGGGCGGGAAATTTTCATTTTTCCTTTGACTCTGACGTTGCGTGATACCTTAATGTAATTGATATCGAAAGGAGGTAAGAAGCAGTGGCAATGAAAGTGAAGGAGCTAGCCGATTTGGTTGGCATTAGTGTGCGGACACTGCATTATTATGATGAAATCGGGTTATTATCGCCGGAGGAAATAACCGATGCAGGTTATCGCCTTTATTCGAATGATAATCTTGAGATGTTGCAGCAAATCCTGTTTTTCAGGGAACTTGGCATGCCATTAAAGGAAATAAAACAAATGGTAAACAGCTCTTCGTTTGATAAACAAGATGCGTTAAAGCAACATCAAAAAATGTTACTGGAGAAACGCAGTCAGCTCGATAAATTGATTAAGACGGTCGATAAATCGATTAAGCATATGAAAGGGGAAATTCAGATGACGAATAAAGAGAAATTTGAAGGGTTTGACTTCAGTCAGAATCCATATGAAGATGAAGCTCGCAAGCTTTGGGGGGATAAAGCTGTCGATGAGTCGAAGGTTAAAGTGGCGGGCATGTCTAAAGATGCACAGAAAGTTGTATCGGAGATCTATTTAAAACTTGCGGCAATCCGAGATGCTTCGCCTAAGTCGGAAGAGGCACAAGAGGCCATTAAAGAATGGTATGATTGTTTGAACAATAACTTCGGCACATACACGCTGGATGCTTTCAAAGGGTTGGGTCAAATGTACGTGGACGATCAACGCTTCACCAAAAATATCGATCAATACGGTGAAGGATTGGCAAAATTCATGTGTGATGCGATGGGGCATTTTGCGGATGCTAACAAAAATTAAATCTCGAGATTGAGAAATACATGAAGGAAGGCTGCTCCGGCAACCTTCTTTTTTGGGAGCTGGATATGGCAATAGCCGACCCCTATGGTCTATACCCGTATGAAAAATTGAATATGAATATGGAAAGTAAAAAAACGGCCAAAGATGGAATGAAACTAATTAGCACCCATCCCTTCGCTTCCTTACTTTTCACACTTGTGAACCATTTAAAATAAATGTACAGGAGAATGATTAAAAAGGACCATAAATAATAACCAGTCATCGTGTCAACCCAGGCTGAATTTTTATCCCAGTAGGCGTCAGGCACAGGAGTGATATTTTCATACCGTTCATCAATTTTATTTTTTGTGGTAATGAAGATATAGGAAATGACAGAGTAATAAACGACAATGGCGGCTTTTACCAACCAGGGTATGAATCTATTGGAAAGGACGATTATAAAGATGATGGCCAGAAACACGAATAATTCGATATATAGCTCCAAATAAAAACACCTCTATTTTATATAGTATAATGATTATGTAAAAATTCCCATTATATTATGGTAGACTGCGAGGTATTGGTTAAAATGGAACTTTGGAAAGTCAGTCAAAAGGTTTCGGAGCTAAGCGATTTGATTCCTTATTATTTTTTTAGTCTAGTTTCTTCCTGTCTGTCGCTTTCGACGGTATTGGTTGTATTCAGCCTGGATACCTGGGGGGTGATTGGCATTATCGTGTTTTCTTTTTATGTCGTCATCCCTTATTTATTATTTGCTGTTCCGGTACAGGTCCTTTTCAATAAACATCCTAAAAAATTCAGTGTAATCTATTTTTGCCTTTATATTTTTTTCTCTTTGCCGGCCGTATTCATTTATAGTTCGGTGCTTAATTTTGACTTCAGCATGGATATTTTGACTACAAAGAATTACTATGCAAGCAGCCTTTTAGCGGCACTGTTTTTTTGGTTTTGGGATTCGGTCTTTTTACAAAAAAAAAGCTCTGCATCATAAAAAGGGACCGGTTAAATGGTCCCTTCCAACATTATTTCTTTAGCAAGTTTACGATTTCTTTAGCTTTTTCTAATGTAACTCCTTCGATGATACTGTTGTTTTTTCGAACAGCCGTACCGAAATGATAGTGACCGGTATGCAGTTCGGAATGGATAGAAAGGATATTATCCTTATTCAATCCGCTTCCAACCAGTATGGCTATGTCRCCGCAGACTCTTTTCATTTGTTGAATCGTTTTCATGCGGCTAGGGAAATCCCCATGCCCGCCTGAGGTCAATATCGTAGTGATTTCTGAATAATTTGCTAGCATTTCAGCTGAAATGACAGGGTCGTGCGTATCATCGATGGCTCGGTGGAATGTAATCTCCAAACCTTCACATACGGTCAATAGTTCTTCGAGGTATGGTCGATTGATTTCATTTTTTTCATTTAATGCACCTAATACGACCCCGTTCGCTCCCAGTGATCGAATGATTTGGATATCTTTTTTCATGATTTCCAAATCCTTTTGCGTATAGCAAAAAGATTGGCTATGAGGCCTTACCATCACGTTGACTGGTATCTTCACTGAATTGACGACAGCTTCTATCAGGGCGTGGCTTGGAGTTAATCCACCCTCGGCTAAAGAACTGACAAGCTCGATTCGGTCTGCTCCCGATTCTTCGATTATAAGGGCATCTTCTATCGTTGTGGCAATGAATTCAATGTACATTGGATTTTCCTTTCCTGCATGCAAGTGTTATATGAATATTAAATCCATTAAAAATCGCAAAGTCAATTCATTAATAGTTTTCCTCAAATGGAATATCTTTATTTCTCAAATTTATGAAACGAAATGAACATTCAAACGTATAAAAAAAGAATACATTCAATGGTATATTTGTTCGGCGGGGTAATTAAATGAAAATATCATGACGGAGGTTATTTAATTGGATAAAGAAAGTAAGGAAATAAAGAAATCGAGATTTTACAAAGTAGGGATGGGGTTCCTTATCATTTCCCTTCTCACTTGGATCATTCCTGTCGCGGCTCCTTTTACGCCATTTTCGACTGCGGTTAAGGCTGGGGTCATAACAGGTGCGATTGTCTTTGCGGAAGTGATGTTTTGGGCAGGTGCGCTTTTGGTCGGGAAAGAAGTGGCCGCTAAATATAAAGGCTATTTAAACCCGAAAAATTGGAGAAAAGAAAAAGGCTGAAGCTGTTTTTTATAAAAAAGGGCTGGGAGTGAAGCTCAAATGGAAACTGAGTTGTTGAAAGTTTTCGATTCCAATCGCATTCAAACCGGTGTGGCTTCGCGAGAGGAAGTACATAGATTGGGACATTGGCATGAGGTTTTCCATTGCTGGTTCGCAAGTTCGGAAGCGGGCGTGGATTACCTATATCTTCAGCATCGTTGTGCGATGAAAAAAGATTATCCGAATCTATGGGATATTACGGCTGCCGGCCATTTACTGGCACATGAAACGGTATACGACGGAGTAAGGGAGATTAAAGAAGAGCTAGGCATTGACGTTTCCTTTGACGAGTTGGTTCCATTAGGGATTATTGAATACCATCAAACGAAAGAAGGTTTCATCGACAAAGAACTGGCAAACGTCTTTCTATATGAACGTGCACATAGCTTCGATGATTTCACCCTGCAGCCAGAAGAGGTTTCCGGGATGGTGAAGGTTGTGCTGACTGACTTCGAAGAGCTTTGGACCGAAGCGAAGGACAAAGTGAATATTAAGGGCTTTGAAATGAATCACGAAGGCCGCAGGATGATGATCGATCGATTTGTTGGACGGAATGAGTTCGTTCCGCATGATCGTTCCTATTATGATAACATCATTAGATTGATCAGAGAAAACCTCGCTAATTGAATTTAAAGCCCTGACAAAACGATTCGAGTTTTGTCGGGGCTTTTCTTTTTTCTTGAAAAAAACATTAAGTATATCGACCTGTATCTTTCCCGATCAACAGCAGCCTATTGGCTCGTTTTGTCCCAGCTTGATACGCATAAGTTCTTAGTTACCTTATTTTATCCTGAATGGCTCATAGGGATAATGACTTTGTCTCTGTGATGATTCAGCTGATAAAGCAAGACATACCAGACTGTAATGATGATGCCAGGCTGCAACGTAAAGGCGGGGATGTAGTTTTTCATGAACTAGGGAATTTATCACTTGTAAGAATATTACAAAATTGTAAGATGAACAGTGTATAAATTTTGTTAAGGGGATGAGTGAAATAATGAAAAAAATGGTTTTATGCATTTCATTTTTTGTAGCTTCTTTAGTCCTTTTTGGCTCCCTTGATTCTTTTGCGAACAAAGCTTCAGCCGAAACACACACCTATGATGGAAAAAGTCCTTACTATAATAGTTGTGCGAATAGCGCTGTCACGAAGAAGTCGGTGAAAATTTATGCCAATGGCGGTTCTGCCAATTTGGAGTTGAAATTCAGCACTGTCTGTAAAACCGCCTGGGCGAAGATCACTCTAAGCAGACCGGCTAAAGCAGATGGTGAGGCAACGGCATTGGTTGTCCGCAATACTGATAATAAACAATTCAGCTGTGCATCTCCCGGAGGAAATGGTGAAATAAATAAAGGTCAAACGTCATGCTATACACCGATGGTATATGATTTAGATCCGCGTAAAGCAAAAGCGGTAGCCTTTTGGCCATATACAGCAGGTGAAACCGACTGGTATTAATGAAAAAAGAAAAACCTTCATCTATATTTTTGCAAAGAAAGGATGAATGAATTGAATAAAAAGCTTAAAATGATAGGTTTATCCATGGTGATGACACTGTCGATGTTTATTTTCGACTTTGGATTTGGAAAAAATCAAGCACTGGCCGAAACACACACCTATGATGGAAAAAGTCCATACTATAATAGTTGTGCAAATTCGGCGGTAACGAAGGATAAAAAATGGATCGATTCCAATTCATACGTAGAATTGAAATACAGCACTGTGTGTAAAACCGCCTGGGCAAAAGTGACCGTAACACGCCCCGCCGTATACAATCATGAAGCGGATGCCAGAATCGTCCGAAGTACTGATGGTAAGGCCTATACATGCTCAAGTTCCGGGGGCAATGGTGTTGTGAATATCGGGCAGACCTCATGCTATACACCAATGGTATATGATTATGACCCGCGCAAAGCACAGGCCCAAGGGATCCATGCGATTCCAAATAGTGATGCCTATAATAAAGCGGTGACTATTTGGTACTAAAAACAAAAAACGCAAAAAAAGCATCCTTATAGCCGGATGCTTTTTTTGCGGTCAGATTGTGCTTCCAATTGAAGTAGATATCGTTTCATCTCCGTACCTCCACGGTAGCCGGTAATGGCCCCGTTTTTTCCGATAACCCGGTGACATGGCACCGTGATCAGAATTGGGTTGGCGCCAATGGCCGTACCAACCGCCCGAACAGCTGCAGGTCTTTGGATGATTTGGGCAATATCGGAATAGGAACAGGTTTGTCCATAGGGTATTTGATTCAGCGCTGCCCAAATTTCTTGTTGAAAGGGCGTACCTTTTACATCTGCGGGAAGGGAGAAAGTCTGCCTGGTTCCTTCGAAATATTCTTGTAGTTCTTTTAGATAGGGATTTAATGCTTTTTCATTTTCAACAAGGTTCGCATTTGGAAAGCGTTTTTGCATCATGGACTTCAGTTCTTCATACGTTTGACCGGGAGAGCCTACATAGCAAAGCCCTTTTTCCGTCCTGGCCACATATAATTGCCACTTATCATAATGCAATATGGCCCATTCAATGGTTTGTTTTTTATCATTCTTCATTTTCTTCACGCTCCAAAGCTTGAGTTTTGAGATAAGCATTCCTATATCCTGAAGGGGTATTCCCCATTTTCCTTTTGAATAACGTCATGAAATAGGGTGTACTGGAGAACCCGGCAGCGAAGCCTATTTCAGTTATAGGCAGTTCGGAGGTTTCCAGCAGCCTCGCCGCTTTTTCAAGGCGAAGCCGCTGAATGTATTCAGTGGGCGATATTCCCTTCACTCGCTTGAATGTTCGTTGTAAATGATACGGGCTGCCGTGGGAAATATCCGCCAATTTGTTCAAAGTGAGGGGTTCGCTGTAATGGGTGTCGATCCATTCGGCTATTTGTTCAACCCATTCTTCTGTCGGCACATTCAGTCCTTCCGGTTTACATCGTTTACAAGGCCGGAACTCCTCTTCCAAAGCCATCATGGCATTTTTGAAGATCTTCACGTTTTCCTTATTAGGCACCCTTGATTTACAGGAGGGCCTGCAAAAGATGCCTGTCGTAATTACCCCGTATAAAAAATGATCATCATATGCTGCATCACAATCTATAATAGCTTTCCAATATTCATTCGGGAAATCTGCTTTTTTCGGATTCACTACATTCACCTCTCCATTTAGTATACAAGAAAGGGTTGATATACAAACATTTTGATAATATAAAAGCAAGATAACGTAATTGTTCAATAAATTTTGTTAAAATTAGGGAGTTCAATGAAAGAGCAAGATAACGTATCGGTTTCTCATTAGAATAAAGCTAAAGGAGGGAGCAGGATGAAAGAGTCAATATCAAATGATGAAGGCATGATGGAATTGAGGATCCATGCACCAAAAGAGTTTCGTTTTTCGGAAAATCTTAAATACTTATCAAGATCCTCCAATGAATGTCTGTTCGATATTGTTGATCAAAAAATTTATCGAGCACTTGTTGTCGAAAACGAGACGCTTTTAGTAGAAATCAGTGCGATGAATGAAACGGAGCTGACCGTCCGTTTCCCAGGACGAACTGCACCGGTGGATAATCAGGTAAAGGATGCTGTTTGCCAATACGTTCGTCACTGGTTCGATCTTGAGACAAATCTGCTTCCTTTTTATGAATTGGCCCAAAAGGACCCTTTATTGCAAAAGCCGGTAAGCCAATTCTTCGGCTTGAGAAATATGGGCATCCCTGATTTATTTGAAGCGATTGCCTGGGGAATACTTGGTCAGCAGATTAACTTGACTTATGCCTATACCTTGAAACGGAGGCTTGTGGAGGGATTTGGTGAATATGTTGAATTTCAAGGAAAGCAATATTGGCTGTTTCCGACACCTGATGCAATCGCGAAATTGACCGTCGAAGATTTTGCCGATTTGAGGATGACGGTAAAGAAGTGTGAATATTTAATAGGTGTTGCTCAACTGATTGCAGAAGGGGAACTTACTAAAGAAAAGCTGTTGAATGCAAAGGATGTAAAAGAGGCTGAAAAAATGCTGACCAACATACGGGGAATCGGTCCGTGGACAGCGAACTATGTCTTGATGCGCTGTTTGCGTTTTCCAGCAGCCTTTCCCATCGATGACGTCGGGCTGCATAATTCCATGAAACTGCTCATGCAAACAGAAGCAAAACCAACGAAAGCGGAAATCCTGAAACTATCGGAAGCGTGGGCTGATTGGGAATCCTATGCAACCTTCTATTTATGGAGATTGCTATATTGAATCCCGGGATAAAACTGCAGGTAACGTCGATATATCTCTATTCGGAGATAAACAGTAGAATTCGTTGATATATCTCTATATTCGGAGATAAAACAATAAATTTCGTTGATATATCTCCATATTCGGAGATAAAACTATAAATTACGACGATATATCTCTATATTCGGAGATAAAACAATAAATTTCGTCGATATATGTCCATATTCGGAGATAAACAGTAGAATTCGTTGATATATCTCCATATTCGGAGATAAACAGTAGAATTCGTTGATATATCTCCATATTCGGAGATAAAACTATAAATTACGTCGAGATAAAACTGCAAATAACGTCGATTTAAGCATTTGCGATAGATCCGGGTGCGATTTCGTTTTGTCTGTTTTTATATAACTAAACAATGGTGCGCGTTTCTGGTATTACCCCATCTTCGTCGGTCCGCGTTCTGTTGCCGGCTTCAGGTGGAATGGCAGGTTCTGGACGATTTTTGGCATCGATACAAGACAAATCAATTCATTTACCTGTTTTTGAAAAAATGCTCAAAGGAAATGTTTCCTTTGAGCATTTTATGTTTCTGATTGTTTTGCTTTCTTCCAATACGAAAAGGTATGGTAGCAAGACAGAAGCAGCACTATCCAAAGAAAAACATTATTAAGAGAAATGCCTATCGTTGATCGTCCCCCTAAAGCGGTCAACATTCCGACTAAGGAAAGGAGATACAAGGTGGAAAACAACTGCTCCTTGAACTTCGCACCATGATCGGCGTGACGATCTTTCTTAAATAGGATACTGAGAAATAATCCTATCATAACGCCAAGAAGCACCTCAGGTGAAATGATATCAGAAAGAAAGAAGACTGGGAAAAAATCATAAATCAGCAAAAGGGTGAGGATGATCATATAAATCATTTGAAAAGGATTCAATTCAGCACTTCCTTTTTTGTTAAATTATACCTTGTTTTGTTGCTTAAATCCTTTCATTTTTGAATGTGGCTAAATAAACGGCCAACAATGTTCAATATTTAATAGAAATGGTAAAATCATTATGCTCCTATAAAAATTAGTGAATGAAAATGAAAATAGAGGATGCTGTTGAATATGAGGAAAGTATCGCTGGAAACCAAGATTCTCGGGTTAGTCTTATCGTTGAGCCTGTTTTTGATCCTGTTATTGACGACTACTTTTTCCTATATGGAAGGAAGGCAAATAGCGAAGGATAAAGGTCAATTGGCGTTGGAGCTTTCAAAGACGATTAGCTTCATGCCTACCGTTACAGAGGCTTTTGAGACGGATGATCCCGCTGGCATCATCCAGCCGATTGCCGAAAAGATCCGCAGGGAAACAGGTGCTGAGTTCATCGTTGTGGGGAATGCAGAGGGAATTCGCTATTCCCATCCGCTGGCTTCCGAAATTGGGAAGCGGATGKAAGGCGGGGATAATAGCAGGGCCATTCAGGAAGGCGAATATTATGTCTCCGAAGCGGCAGGATCACTCGGTCTTTCCATTCGGGGGAAGTCACCGGTATTCAATGAGGATGGAAAAATAATTGGAATCGTCTCCGTCGGTTTTTTGGTGGACGATGTCCGCGCCCAAATTTTCAAGGATTTGTCCAAGGAGATGATTGTATCTTTAGTGGCCATCATGATCTCGATCATTGGCAGTTATATGCTGGCAAGGAGCATACGTAAAGATACACTGGGGCTGGAACCATTTGAAATCGCCAATTTATATAAAGAAAAAAATGCAGTGCTTCAATCGGTGAAAGAAGGGATTCTGGCCATTGACCAAAATGGGCTGATTACCTCGATGAATCAGCCGGCAAAAAAATTGCTGGATATTAAAGAGTCCGTTCGCCATTTGAACGTCGATGGCCTTTTTCCTTCGAAATATTTATTCGAGGTGCTAAAGTCCGGTGAACCGCAAGTGGATAAGGAGATTTCATGGGAAGACAAATCCGTTATCGTCAATTGTACGCCGATTTTCGATAGTGAAGGGGTAAGCGGTGTTGTCGCTTCGTTCCGTGATCGAACGGAAATTGAGGAAATGGTCAACACACTATCGGAAGTGAAGATGCATTCAGAGGATTTAAGGGCACAAACCCATGAATTCACCAATAAACTATACGTCCTTTCAGGTTTGATACAATTAGGGGAATACGATGAAGCAATCGATATGATTCAAAGCGAAACATCCGAATTGCATTCCCTGAACCGTGTCGTGTTCGAACAGATAAAGGATACAAAGGTACAAGCCCTGTTACTTGGCAAGATCGGGAAAGCATCGGAGAAGAAGATCATCTTCGAAATAGATGCACAAAGTTACCTGGAGAAACTGCCGGATCATATAAAACTGTCACAACTAACATTGATTCTAGGAAACATTATCGATAATGCACTTGAAGCGGTTTCAAGCATGGAGGAGCCGCTCGTGAAATTTTTCGCCACAGATATCGGAAATGATATGGTATTTGAAGTGAGTGATAACGGAAAAGGAATACCTGAGGATGCCATCGCCCATATTTTCGATAKGGGTTTCACTTCGAAAAACAGCGGAAGTCCGAGTGGTTATGGACTTTYGAATGCTGATCATGTCGTAAAAGAGCTCGGCGGAATCATCGAAGTTCAAAGCGAAGATGGGAACACCATATTCACCGTTTATCTTCCTAAAGAACAGCGAGGAGGGAAAGAATGCTGAAGATAAGATCAGTCATTGCAGAGGATGATTTTCGTGTAGCGGATATCCATGAAAAATTCTTGAAAAACTTTGATGAAATAGAAGTGGTCGGAAAAGCTGTCAATGCCAAAAAAACGCTTCGGATTTTGGAACAAAAAAGCCCGGATTTGCTTTTGCTTGATGTTTATATGCCAGATCAGCTTGGTACAGACCTCCTTCCGGACATACGGAAAAAATTCCCGAATGTGGATATCATCATGATTACCGCGGCAACGGATAAAGAACAGCTGGAAAAGGCGCTTCACTATGGTGTTGAGAATTATTTAATTAAACCAGTGGAGATGAAGCGTTTCAACCAAGTTATCGAAGAGTATCTGAAGAAAGTCCATCTGATGAAATCCCAACAAGAGATAGACCAGGATTTTGTGGATCTCATTTTGAAAAAGGGTTCATCCGTATCGGAATCGAACGATGGACAGGCCCTGCCGAAAGGGGTCGACGAAATCACTTTGGCGAAGGTGATCGAGGTACTCGAAGGAAGCGATATCGGTTTGTCGGCTGAGCAAGTGAGCGGACAGATCGGTGCTTCCAGGACAACCGCGAGACGATACCTGGAATACTTGATATCCGTTAAGAAATGTAAAGCGGAAGTCGTATATGGGGTAGTGGGGAGACCTGAGCGAAGATATTATAAAATTCAATAGAATTAAGTGAGAGACACCTTCAAGATTGAAGGTGTCTTTTTTAGGCTGTTATCACATACTTTGTTGCTATTTACCAGGTAGTGAGTTGTGGTTGATTTCCCCTCCAGATGCTCGCTTTCCTTGGTGCGGGCGGTGAGCCTCCTCGGCGTAAACGCCTGTGGTTTCTCACCTGTCCCGCCGCTCCCGCAGGAGTCTCGCACTTCCGCTCCAATCAACCTTAAATAGTTTCGTTTTAAAAACAACAATCTTTACGAAAAGTGCCTTTTTTTATGATGCATCGTTTGAAGGATTATGAAAAAAGCAATATATGTCAAAAAACCGATATGTTAATCTGTTATCCTTTTCTTAAGGAGGCTCGGAAATGAGATATAGCCCCATCATCCAAAAAACGATTGAATATATAGAGAATAGCTTACAAGACGAATTATCCTTGGAGAACATCGCAAGGTTCGCAGGTTTTTCGAAGTTTCATTATCATCGTATTTTTCACAAGGAGGTTGGTGTGACCGTATCGGAATATATTCGATATCGAAGAATTGCCAATGCAGCTAACATGCTGCTTTATACCGATGAAAAAATAATCGATATTGCTTTATATTACCGCTTTGAAACACAGGAATCCTTTACTCGTTCATTCAAGAAATATTATGACCTGCCGCCAGGGCAATATCGGAAACTCGTAAGTAAACTAACCTTGCAAAAGGAGGAAATGACGATGAAAAACGAACAATTATTAAAAGGCTGGAATTTAAGCGGGAGTCATCCATTCAATTATCAAATGGGAATTGACCGGGAGACATTCCATAAAGGCCAGGCATCAGGATTCCTGAAATCCGTCACTGCCGAATCCAAGGAGGAATTTGCTACGATGATGCAGCAATTCAAGGCGGAAAATTACCTTGGTAAAAGAATGAAACTGTCGGGTTTTTTAAAATCAAAAGGTGTTGATGGATTTTGTGGTTTATGGATGAGGGTGGATAATGCGCTCCAGGATGTTTTGCAATTCGACAATATGGGGAATCGGCCCATCGTCAACGATACGGAATGGAACCATTATTATATTATCCTGGATGTGCCCGAAAACAGTGCCATCATTTCATTCGGGGTCCTTCTTTCAGGGCGCGGCCAAGTATGGATCGATGAACTGGAATTCGAGGAAGTCAGTATCGATACACCAACGACCAATATAGATTACGGCTGTGACCTTTTGGACGGACCGGAAAATTTATCATTTGAAGAATAAATGTGCGGAACATTTGCTTGAATATTCGCTTATTTCCTTAGAGAACGCGCCATTCAACCCGGGGAATGGCGTTCGGTTCCTCCTCGAAAAAACGCTTCCGTGAACACAATGAACACAATTAACAAAATAATTTTAAAAAACAATAAATTGAGAAYGCTTACAAATGAAGCGGTTTCATATACACTTTATCTTATTAGAAGATAGGAGTGATAGATATGCTCGCTTTATTAGGATACTTGATGATAGTAGTGTTTATGATTTTAATTATGACAGGGCGACTTTCAGCCATGATAGCTTTGATTGCAGTACCAAGTGCCTTTGCACTTATTGGCGGGTTTGGCGGTAAAATGGGTGAGATGGCGCTGGAAGGGATCAAAGACGTTGCGCCAACGGGAATCATGATTTTATTTGCGATCCTTTTCTTTGGCATTTTGATTGATGCTGGGGTTTTTGACCCGATCATCAATACGATTCTTAAGGTTGTAAAAGGAGATCCGGTGAAAATTGCCATCGGCACGGCAGTCTTGGCCTTGCTGATTTCCTTGGATGGAGATGGAACGACCACATATATGATAACGATTTCAGCCATGCTTCCGCTATATAAACGGATTGGAATGAGACCGCTAGTATTGGCCGGCATTGCCGTTTCGTCATCTGGAGTCATGAACCTTCTTCCTTGGGGAGGCCCTACAGCACGAGTGATGACCGCTTTAAAACTTGAAATGTCCGATGTGTTCACACCCGTCATTCCAGCGATGATTGGCGGAGTCCTATTCGTCCTTTTCATGGCATACTGCCTGGGTAAAAAAGAAAGAAAGAGAATCGGGATCATTGAGGTCGATTATCATGCTGTGGCACAGCACGCGGCTGCAACGGAAGATGCTTATCTAAAACGGCCTAAAATGATCATATTCAATTACGCATTGACTCTTACACTGCTGGTTGCGCTGATCATGGAACTTATGCCTTCAGCGGTTCTGTTCATGGTAGGTTTCGCGATTGCCATTACGGTAAACTATCCGAAACTCAGTGATCAGAAAGAACGTGTAGCAAACTATGCGGACAATGCTTTATCCGTCATTTCGATGATTTTTGCAGCAGGTGTTTTCACTGGGATCCTTGCCGGCACGGAGATGGTCGATGCCATGGCAAACTCTTTGATTCAGCATATTCCAGATCAAATGGGCGCACATTTTGCTGTCATTACAGCCATCATCTCAGCACCATTTACGTTCTTCATGTCTAATGACGCATTTTATTATGGGGTTCTCCCATTACTTGCTAAAGCGGGAGCTGCTTATGGAATTGACCCTGCCCTGATCGGCAGAGCTTCACTATTGGGGCTTCCCGTCCATCTATTAAGCCCGCTTGTTCCATCTACCTATCTATTGGTTGGAATGGTAGGGGAAGATTTCGGTGCCTTGCAGCGCACTTTCCTGAAATGGGCATGCGGATCGACGCTTGTCATGATAGTGGTTTGTGTCCTATTGGGAATCATCCCGCTATAAAGCTTTAAAGAGTCCCGTTCGCCACGATGCGAACGGGACTCTTTTCTGTCTGCATCAAGCGCTGAATAAATCTGGAAAAGTGAGATACATTATGTTTGTCTTCTCTTTCGCGACAAAGTTAGCTTTTTCTTTTATTGAATGAGGGATGTACGTACCTTAAGATTAAAGAAAACAATATTAATAAGAAGGGAAGAGAGCAAAAATGGCTCACTTTAATATAAAAGTTGCAGTTCAAAAGTTCGGTAACTTTCTAAGTTCAATGGTCATGCCGAATATATCAGCTTTCATAGCATGGGGGCTAATCACTGCCCTATTCATCCCATCTGGTTTCCTGCCAAATGAAAGCCTTGCCAAAATGGTTACACCGATGGTTACGTTTTTATTGCCGCTTTTAATTGGGTATACGGGCGGTAAGCTAATCCATGACCACCGCGGAGGCGTAGTCGGTGCCATTGCGACAATGGGCGTCATCGTCGGATCTGACATCCCGATGTTCCTTGGAGCCATGATAATGGGACCGTTCGGCGGTTATGTCATCAAGAAATTCGATCAATTGATTGAAGGGAAAATAAAAGCCGGTTTTGAAATGCTTGTTAATAATTTTTCGGCGGGGATTATTGGCGGCTTATTGTCCATTCTATCCTTCTTGGCCATCGGGCCTGCTGTTGACGTATTTACAGGCTGGCTTGTAGCAGGAGTCGATTGGCTTGTCGGTACAGGTTTACTGCCGTTGACAAGTATCCTGATCGAGCCTGCCAAGGTCTTGTTCTTGAACAATGCCATCAATCATGGTGTACTATCACCAATTGGTGTAGAGCAAGTCAAACAAACAGGGGCTTCCATCCTGTTCCTTCTGGAATCGAATCCAGGACCAGGTATCGGCGTACTCCTTGCTTATTGCTTTTTTGGAAAGGGAACGGCGAAGAAATCGGCGCCAGGAGCTGCCATCATTCATTTCTTCGGCGGGATCCATGAAATTTATTTCCCTTATATCCTAATGAAGCCGATGTTATTCTTAGCCGTCATTCTTGGTGGCATGAGTGGAGTTTTCACTTTGGTCCTACTGGGCGGAGGATTGTTCGCTCCAGCTTCTCCAGGCAGCATACTTGCCATTACAGCGGTAACTCCGCATAATGCAGGTGCATATATTGCTAACTTTGCAGGCGTCATCGTAGCCGCCCTTGTTTCATTCATCGTCGGTGCATTCATCCTGAAAACAGGAAAGCAATCTGAAGAAAATATTGAAGATGCCGCGAAAAAAATGCAAGAAATGAAAGGCAAGAAAAGCTCTGTTGCCGATGTATTCGCTTCAGAGCCGGGAACGATGCCAACAAACGTCAGCAAAATAATTTTTGCCTGTGATGCCGGAATGGGATCAAGTGCGATGGGGGCTTCGCTGCTTCGCAAGAAGGTGAAGGAAGCCGGATTGAATATCACTGTTACAAATACGGCGATCTCAAACATTCCTGCTGATGCACAAATCGTCATTACACAGGAGGAGTTAACTCCAAGGGCACAGAATAAAGTTCCGAATGCCTATCATGTATCCGTCGATAATTTCCTATCGAGCCCTGAATACGATTCATTGCTTGCACGGCTTCAGGATGACGGTACAGATGAGCTACATGAAATCGTCGAAGATGCTGAAGAGAAGGTTCCCGGTGTTCGTGAACATTCAATCGAACCTGGCATCGACGAGGATGAGCCGGAAGGTAATGAATTGCTTCGTGAAGAAAATGTCTTCCTTAATCAACAATTCGCCAATAAGGAAGAAGCGATCCGCTTTGCGGGAAGAGCTTTGGTCAATGCAGGTTACGTTAAGGAAAGCTATATTGAAGCGATGATAGCCCGTGATGAATTGACTTCAACCTATATGGGGAACGATGTAGCCATTCCGCACGGAACCGAGGAAGCTAAGAAAGATGTCCTTAAATCCGGATTTACCGTTTTACAAATTCCTGATGGTGTCGACTTTGACGGCCAAAAGGCACGATTGATATTCGGCATTGCCGGCAAGGACGGGACACATCTAGAAATTCTATCTGGCATTGCAGTTACATGCTCTGACATGGAGAATATTGAAAAGATGGTTAAAGCCACATCAGCCAGGGAATTGATGGATATTATAAATGTAGAAAATAATTAAATACTCTTAACCAAGAATAGAAAAGCGTWATACGCTTTTCTATTCAGTATTTTCTCGTGTTACTCCACCAGAAATGAGTTGGTAGCATGTATATTACTTCAAGGGAAAAATCAATCATAGAATTGATCATAAAAACTTCAGGAAAACATACAGCCTTATCCATTGCGACACAATTGAATGTTAGTGTCCGGACGGTTCAACGCGATCTGAAGTCCATAGAAAAAATCCTGCAATCCTTCGAGTTGCATTTAACACGCAATACACATGAGGGACTGTCCATCGACGGGAAGAATGAACAAGTCTTTCGGCTTGTACAGCACCTGATGGGCAATCATCCGATCGATCAAACGCCACAAGAAAGAAAACTGCATCTTCTTTTAGCTTTACTGCAGGAAGAATCATATAAAACCCAAGTTCTTGCGGGGGATCTCGGTATAAGCATTACTACTCTTACAACCTATTTGGACGAACTGACCGAATGGTTAAAGAATTTTAATATCGTGATTACCAGAAAAAGGGGAGTCGGAATAGAGCTTGCCGGCACCGAAGAAAATAAACGGAAAGCCCAGGCAGCCTATTTCTTGCACTTCTTTAATGAAGAGCTGATTGAAAGTTTATTTTTGCTGCAAGAAGGGAAATTTCCAGAAGCGAAAATCCTCGACTATTTCGATCCCGAGTATCTTCTGGCTATCGACGGGGTGCTGAACTCAACTTTTAACAGTGCCCACTCCCGATTGGCGGATAGCGGGTATATAGGGTTAATTGTACATATTTATGTAACCCTGCAAAGGAATGAAAGCCAATATTTTTTGGAGAAGGATTTCAATAAAATAAGCGAACTTTCCGATGAGACTAATCTCATGAATAAAATAGGCAAGGAACTCAGCGCCATGCTGGAAGTCTCTTTTACCATCGATGATATAAGCTACCTTGCAGCCATCCTTAAAGGCTCCAAGCTTCATGCGGCGGATGCCGTTCCCTATGACAGTGTATTGCTTGGCCAGCTGATAAGAAACCTGATAAAAGATGTTTCGGCACAACTGCAAATCGATTTGACCAAGGATTTCCCATTGTATCAGGGGCTCCTCGCCCATATGGAACCATCGCTTTTCCGGATCAAACAGGAAATGGGATTGTACAACCCCTTAACCGAAGATATTAAGCGAAAGTATCCGGTTCTCTTTTTGGCAGTGAAGACCAGTCTGGAAAAGGGATTCAAAGAAATAAAAGAATTTCCTGAAGATGAAATAGCCTTCATCGTCCTTCATTTCGGATCTGCATTAGTGCTGCGGGAGGAAGAAATATCAATAAGGGCACTCATCGTCTGCCCGACAGGTATCGGTACGTCGAAGATGCTTGCAAGCCGGATCAAAAAGGAAATCATCGAAATCGAGACTGTAGAAATCAAGACCATCAAAGACATCCAGCAGCAGAGCAGCCTGAAAAACTATGATGTGATCATTTCTACCGTCCGGCTTCCGTATATCGATAGTGATTATATCCTTGTATCCCCTCTTTTGAGTGAAGAGAATATTTTGAACATCAGGAATTATTTAAGGAAGAATATCGAAAACTTCACGAAGAATAAGCGTTATGGCATTCAGTCAGCCGATAAGGATACCGTGACCAAAAAAGACGATGGCGAACTGAAAGAATTGCTGCAGGAATTGAAAGATGCCCAGCAGAGCATCGAGTCGATCATGGATAATTTCCGGTTTTATCGGCTGCCGCATCTGAAAGAACATCCAGAAATCATCGAAGAAATGGTGAGGATGGCTGAAACGGAAGAACTGCTAATGGGTGCGGATGATGTGGTCGGATCCTTGAAGGAACGGGAAAAAAAGGGCGGTTTAGGCATTCCGGGCACGGGGATGGGCCTTTTCCATACGAGACATAAGAATGTAAAAGAACTGATATTCCAGGTGGCTCACCTAGAGGAATATCGTCTCGTCAAAGGTATGGACGGCAATGACGTCCATATGAAAAATTTACTGCTGATGCTGGCACCTGAAGAATTGAGTGTGAAGCAGCAGGAAATCGTCAGCTTAATAAGTTCAAGCTTAATTGAAAGCAATGAATCCATCATGATTTTTTCATCTTCGGACGAAGAAATGATTAGAAGAAGGCTGGAAGCCATATTTTTGGATTATTTATATACTAACTTGATAAAGGGATGATTGTAATGAAACAAGCAGTACATTTCGGTGCAGGAAACATTGGAAGAGGATTTATCGGAGCACTTTTTTCACAATCTGGATATCATGTGACATTTGTAGATATAGCTGATCAAATCATCGATCAGTTAAATGATAAAAAGCAATATCAAGTCAAACTGGCCACTGATCAACAAGAATCAGTCACTGTGAAAAATGTTTCGGGATTAAACAGTTTAAAGCAGGAAGAGGAAGTCATTAAAGCAATTTCCGAAGCAACCTACCTCACCACTGCTATCGGTCCCAATATTTTGCCTCATATCGCTCCTTTAATTGCAAAAGGATTGGCATCAAGAGTGAAGGAAAACGATGAAAAACTATATGTGATCGCTTGCGAAAACCAAATATCGGCAACAGACCTTTTAGAAGGCTACATTCTGGAAAACCTGGATCAAGCCACAAAGGAAAAACTAGTCGATAAAGTCTACTTCTTTAACTCAGCAGTCGATCGCATCGTTCCTATCCAAAATAACGAAGGATCACTTGATGTTTTGGTGGAACCTTATTATGAATGGGTCGTTGAAACGAAGGAAAGCATACCTGCCGTTGAAGGGATGACCATTGTAAAAGAACTCGCCCCATTCATTGAGAGAAAACTATTTACCGTTAATACAGGACATGCCGTCATTGCTTACCTCGGTTATCTCAAAAATAAAAAATCAACGATTGACCAGTCATTGGAAGACGCAGGCATTGTGGAGCAAGTCAAGAAAACCCTAGGGGAAACGGGTGCCTATTTAATAAAACAATACGGTTTGGATGCAGGTGAGCATCAGCAGTATATCGAAAAAATCATTAATCGTTTTAAAAACTCCTACCTGAATGACTCGGTGAATAGAGTCGGACGTTCACCGCTGCGTAAACTCGGGCCAAACGACCGTCTCGTGCGCCCTGCCATAGAAGCACAGAAAGCCGGACTTTCCTATACTAATCTGGCGAAAGCGATAGCGGCCGCTTTACTCTTTGATTTTAACGAAGATGAAGAAGCCCTTAAACTGCAAACGATGATCAAAGAACACGGTGTAGCTTCAGCACTTAAGGAAGTTAGCGGATTGGACGAGAATAGCGAAATCACCGAAGAAGTCATCAACCACTACAACAACTTGAAATAAAAGCCGAAGAACTCCTGAAATCCTTTTTCAGGAGTTTTTTACTTAATCAAAAAGCCAATCATCGAAGGAACTGGCATCCGATAATAAAACTCAAAAAAACCTTGTAAACAGTAATCATTACGTTTTATAATGAAAGACAATCAAGACAAGAGAGAGTATTTTTAAAGTATAAATCGTAATCATTTTGATTTATTAGACAAAAAGCACTGAAAGAATGGATTGAAAAAGGGGGATTCGTGCAATAAATAGAGAATTTGGTGCACTTTTTAATAATTTGGTCCTATTGCAAGAGATTTAGAGCTGTTAATCAAGGGTTTAGAGCAAATACTCACGAATTTGAAGCAATACTCGTGAATTTGGAGGATTTACTCGTGAGTTTAGAGCAAATACTCGTGAATTTGGAGCAAATACTCGTGAGTTTAGCACAAATACTCGTGAATGGATGTTTTCTCTCGAGGAGGATTACATAGTTTGATTTCGGATAAGCATTCGGCGATGTGTTACGTCGTTTGATGATGGTAAAGCCGCAACCTAAATCGTAATCAATACGATTTTAAAACAGTCAATAAAAATAGTTGAGGTAATGGAGGAAATATATCGTGTTCAGAAAATGTAAATTGATTTTTATTGTATGTTTATCAGTCTTTCTTTTGGCTGCTTGTTCCACCGAGTCTGCGAAGGATCAAGCGGGAGGGAAGAAGGAAGTGAACTTGCTTTTTAATTTTGCGACTAGCTCGCTTGATCCGAATGTTGATACTAGTTATGTGTCGCTTAGGGCTGGCATCACTGAGACATTGGTGCATCTCAATGATAAGGATTTGACCATCGAACCTTGGCTGGCGAAGAGCTGGGATAGCAAGGATGGTCAATTATGGAATTTTGAGTTAAGGGAGGGTGTGACGTTTCAGAATGGAAAGCCGATGGATGGCAAAGCGGTGAAGGCTTCCTTGGAGAGGGCGATGAAAGATAGTCCGGCGATCAAGAATGCTTTGCGGATTGAGTCGATTGAAGCGGACGGGAATGCGCTGACCATTAAGACGGTGGTTCCTTTTCCTGAGTTTCCTTCTGAATTGGTTCATCCAAATACATCGATTATTGATGTGAAGGAAAGTGACTATATAAACAAGCCGATAGGAACCGGGCCATTTGCCGTTTCGAAATTCATACCAGGTACGGCTGTTGATTTAATCCGATATGAGTCTTACTGGGATGGAGCCGCAAAGCTTGAGAGAGCCAGGTTTTCGTTTAATGAAGATGCCAATGCACGGTCTCTTGCCCTTGAATCGGGAGACGCTGATATTGTTTTCCGTCCGGAAGTGGAAAGCTTGGAAAATTTAGAGGCGAAAGATGGTGTGAAGGTTGAATCGACATCGACTTTCCGCGTACATCAAATGACGATGAATTTGGAACGTAAAGCATTGCAG
>NZ_JBFUIQ010000060.1:0-24219 GCF_056401795.1 Peribacillus sp. P4_D6 | reverse complement strand
ACTGTCATATAGCTTTTTACTTATTACGTTTAAAAKTTGAATTTACTTGGACATTTCTTTCTAGTGAATTTCTTACAGGAGAAATTTCCATTGCTTTTGAAACTAATTCTTCAAGTTGTTTATCGTCTGCTTCACTATCCACTGTGAATTGAACATCCACTTCGTTAAAACCTGGATTTCCTTCTTTTAAGCCCAACAATACATTTAAATCTAATTGTCCTGAAGCRTTAACTTCTAGTGAATTCACCTTAATACCCATTAAACTAGCTGTTGCAATAACTGAAATAGATAAACAACCACCTAATGCACTTAATAATAGTTCAGCTGGGCTTGGACCCTTATCAGATCCTGAGAACCAATCTGGCTCATCAATGAGAACGGGTTTGTGATCACCTACTTGTGCTTCAGCGTAAAATCCACCTTTCCATTTTACCGAAGAAGAATATCCTGCAATTCCTTCCTCAGGATTTCCCTTAAAATTTTCTACTATGTTTTCAATAACTTTTGTATCGACTCCATTAATTTTTGTCATTTTTATATCTCCTTCATTTGGTTTTTTATAAGAATTATCTCTTTACACTTTCTTATCTAATGTAAGGTTTTACAAAGCCCTTTTTTATGATTTTTTAGGGGGAATGACACAGCTGCCATCAGTACATACCCCTCCATCAAGAGTATCCGTCGATAGAGTTTCTAATTTGGGTGCTGGATTGTCTTCTTCCCAAACTTTATCTAGCGCTTCAGAAAATGCTTGCGCTGGCTGTGCTCCTGAGACAGCATATTTTTGATTGATAATAAAGTATGGAACGCCCTTAATACCATATCTCTTGGCTTCATATTGATCATCTTTTACGTTTTGTGCGTATTGTTTCTTATCATTTAATACTTTCAATGCTTCGTCTCTATTTAAACCAGAAGCTTCTGCAATATCAGCTAGTGTGTCTAAATCTCCTACATCTTTAGACTCCGTAAAATGCGCAGAAAGTAACTTTTCATTCACAATGGCTTCTTTACCTTGAGTTTTGGCCCATTTTGCTAAGCGGTGAGCATTAAATGTATTCGTAGGTTTCATTTCATCAAAGTTAAAAGTTAAGCCCACATTTTTCGCTTGTTGAGTTAATTGAGTAATAAACTGTTTTGCTTGCTCCGTTCCACCAAATTTGGAAGCTAAATTTTCAACATATTTTGTTCCGTCATATAGTGATGCATTCGGATCAAGTTCAAAACTTTTGAATTCAACGTCTACTTGATCTTTATAAGGGAATTTAGCTAACGCATTCTCTAAATTTTGTTTTCCAATATAACAGAATGGACATGCAATATCAGACCAGATTTCAATTTTCATACTTTCACTCCTCCATAAGACTTATTCATCATATGCAACTATTGCATTCACTCCATGAGAAAGGGCAGACCATGCTTTTAATGCTGTTGCTACCGTAATGGATTCAGCCACTTCTTCCCTCGTTGCTTTTGCTTTTTTGGCTGCTTTAGTGTGGATATCAATACAATACTTTTAATTTTTTACGCCCGCTTGTACCTACCGTTTGGTACAAGAAGGTCAGATGTAATATTCTGTGTTAACTTTTAGAATTTTACTATTAAATGGTGCGATTAGTTCGGATATAGTTTTAATTGACTCGACATCACCAAAGCTATTGTTTATAGTCAATAAATTCCTTTCCTTTGAAGGTTTAAGAAAACAATTTTATCAAGATTTGTTTGAGCACCCCAATCATACCTATCATTATTTGAACAATTTTTCATAGCAACGATTAAGCGGACAAGCTGTTAAGGAACGTCTCGATTTCTTCTTGTGTTTTACGAACCTTGCTGACAAACCGCCCTGCTTCTTCTCCACTGTGATAAGCGATAAAGCTTGGAATACCAAATACATCCAGTTCGATGCACAAATCAATAAAGTCATCCCGGTCTACATGGATAAACTGATATTCCGGATAATTTGCTTCAATGTCCGGCAAAATCGGCTCGATCACCCGACAGTCTGGGCACCAGTTCGCTGAAAACATAAAGACAACGCGCTCTTCTTTTTTTAACTTCTCAAATTGATCCATTGTTTGTAATTTTTTCATCATGATTCCCTCCAGTTTTTTCATGTACCCTTCCATATTAGAGAATAACATTACATCTTCCTTATTCTTTAAGGGAGCTTTGCCACGACTTCCTCTTTTATAAAAGGAGATGATCTTCTTTTAATATCCAAATTTCTGTACCTACCAGTAGGTACAATTTTATAATAACATAATTTTTATTATATGCAACCCTTAATCTTCAAGATAACAAGACCAATATTATTTTAGCACAATGGACGTAGAGCTTCATTATTGTTATCACTTAACAAGTTATCTACCTTATTTAAAATGATGGTACAACAGATTAGCGTAAGATAAAAAATAATAAGCTCTTACAACAGATTATTGTTTATCTTCTTATTCGCTATCTTCCAATTTATACATTTGTACCTACCTTATAGAAAGAGTGGAACAACGTATATACCTACTATTAGGATAAATTATATTGTTGACGAATCACTTCAACTACATTTAAAAACCATTTCATATCCTGCTGGCTCTTCATCAGTAAGATTCCCCCTTCAAGCATAGCAATGAGGGTCTGAGCATGTTTTTCGGTATCAATTGTGTCATTAAATAAATTTTTTTCTACCATTTCATCTAACACGTTTTGAATTCCATCTATCCAACGTTCAAAAAAATGTTGAATCTTTAATCGAAAAAGTTCATCATGTTCGCTCATCTCAATTGCGAGGTTTCCAAAAGGGCATCCAGTTTTTGAATCCATTTCTGAATGATAGCTGACAGTCCAGTCCAGCATATTGTTTAATTTTGACACAGGATCGTCACCCGATTTAAGAATATCTAAAATCAGTTTTTGATCCCATTCTTGAATAAAGTTTTCTACAACTGCTAGGCCAAGATCATGCTTGGAAGAAAAATAATGATAAAATTGACCTTTACCAATTTTAGCAGAGCTTAGGATATCACTAATAGATGTAGCTTGATATCCTTTAGAATGAATAACTTCTCTTGCTATAGTGAGAATTTCTTGTTGCTTAGACATATTATAATCACACCCTTATTAGTGAATTTACCTTTTTTCTACATGTTCAATAGAAAATAACGAAAATTATTTACATTAGTTTAAATATTACTACCCACAGTTATACAATGTCAGTGAAAATAGTTTCATTAGGTTTATTCTCTTTGCATGAATGTAAGTAGAAACAAATGAATTTTACCATAGTCTATTTAGAATTGCTAATTTATAATCCTTCTGGCTATCAACATATTCTTCCTAACCCATTGCACATATTCATTTGTTATCTAATGTAATTATTTACTTAAAACTCACCAGCGTGTAATTTTTTACTGTTTGTTATTTAATTCCCTTTTTTTCATTTAACTCCTTATTTATGCTCAATGATTACCTTGGCACAATAGGAAATTGATGTTTGGTTTACATTAAATGTAATTCGTTGTGGCAAAAGGTATATTAATACATAAATTGAATAATATTAACTGTTTAGCCAATAAGTGTTTACTATATTAAAACATCCTCTATATATAAAGGGGAGGGTAGCTTAACGCTACCCCTTTATGATCTATTTTATGTTGTAAAAATTTCTCCTTGAACTTCGATCTTTACGTCTGCTTTTTTTAATAAGTTTCCTACAACACACCCTTTATCAGCTGCCACAAATAATCGTTCTGCGGATTGAACTTGTTTATCTGTTGCATTCTCTGATAAAACCAATTGAGGGTGGTGGATAATTTTAAATTCATCATCAGATATCGATGCTTCAGAATCCACACTGATTTCAACTACAGGGAGCCCTCTTGATTCAGCCATAGATACAAGTACAGATGTATAACAAGCTGTTACAGATGCTACAAGAACTTCTTTTGGGAATGCTCCATCCCCACTACCACCTAATACTGTTGGAATAGCAACCTTAGCATCAAGAAATTCTGTTTTAAGCACTCCGTTCCCTTTTACTCCATTATTCCAAACAACGTTTGCATTCGTCTTCATATTAGCCAAGTTAAACACTCCTTACTTCACTTATTTACTGCTTTTATCAAGAACATTTTCGACCCATAAAGAATAGAAGTACTACCTATACTAATCGCAAGAATTCAAGATCTTATTTTAGCGAAATCCTGTACCTACCGTTTGGTACAGGATATACTCAATAGTACTTTTCAACTAAATAGAACGTCCATTATTTAGTACATTCTAATTTCTATACACCTCTAATAATTGTCACCCAACACATTATCAACTCTCAAGGTTTTCAATATAGTGTTGTACGCTTTGAGCTGCTATTGATCCATCACCCGTAGCTGTTACAATTTGGCGTAGGGTTTTATCACGTATATCTCCAGCTGCATAAATACCAGGAATTTTTGTAGCCATTGCTTCATCAGTCACTACATAACCTTCTTCATTGGTTATATCTAGGTTTTTGAATACACCATTTAACGGAAGTGTACCCACGTAAATAAATACACCATCTGCAGGGAATTGAGATTGTTCACCTGTTTTTGTATCTTTTAACGTTACTGTATTCACTTTTCCATTTCCTTCATTTATACTTGTAACTTCTTTATTCCAAATGAATTCAATCTTTTCATTGCTAAATGCTCTTTCTTGGAGTATTTTTTGGGCACGTAATTGATCTCGACGATGGATAATAGTTACTTTTGAAGCGACACGTGTAAGATACACAGCTTCTTCTACAGCTGAGTCTCCTCCGCCTAAAACAACAAGTTCACGTCCTTTGAAGAATGCTCCATCACATACGGCACAATAAGAAACTCCTAGACCACCAAGCTCATTCTCCCCTGGAACTCCAAGCTTTTTATGGTCTGCCCCAGAAGCGATAATAACAGATTTGGCATAGTACTCTTTGTTAGTAGTTACTACTTTTTTTAGACGACCTTCATCTATAATTTCTTTTATATCTCCGTATTCATATACAGCACCAAACTTTTTGGCGTGCTCAAACATTTTATTAGAGAGATCTGGACCTAAAACATGAGCAAAGCCAGGATAATTTTCAACATCCTGTGTATTTGCCATTTGTCCACCAGGTATTCCACGTTCAATAAGCAATGTGTTCAGATTAGCACGTGAAGTATAAACGGCTGCGGTCATACCAGCAGGACCTGCCCCAACAATAATAACATCATACGTCTCTTGGTTTTTCACATTAATCTCCTCCTTTATTATCATCTGCTTTTCCTCTCATTTAGTTTTGGTAAACGCATTACTTTGCTTTAATACGTAGTACCTCTTCTTTTAATTTTTTTAAGCTGCCTCCAAAAAAAGGTTGTTCAAATTGATTATTAAAGTAGAAACGAGAGTTAGGAATTCCCATTACGTTAAAACCTTTAGCTAGCTTTGGATATTTATCAATATCGACTTTTACAATCTGAACGCTATCTCCCAATTCCTCGTCTAATTGCTTTAGAATCTCTCCATAACGAATACAAGGACCACACCAAGTGGCTGAGAAATTTAATAATACTACTTTATCTTTGTTTATATACTTCTCTAGCTTATTACTTGCTACATGAATAATAGCCATTTTATTCCTCCTCTACAACATATAAAAAATTTCATAATATCTACAAAACTTCTCAAGTATTGCTGAGTTTCCATAATTAGCTGCTTTAATTGCCATTCAGTTCTAAGATTTTCTCTTTTAATACATGCTTTTGGTTTATACCTACCATTTTATCTACTAACTTGCCATCTTTAAACAGAAGCAATGCCGGAATACTCATTATGCCGAATTGTATAGCTAATTCAGGATCATTGTCCACGTTAACTTTGGCAATCGTCGCTTGTCCTTTCATTTCATCAGCTAACTCTTCTACAATGGGAAGTTGAACTCGACAAGGCCCGCACCAAGGAGCCCAGAAATCCACCAATGTAACACCTGATTGAACGTGGTTTTGAAATGTCTCTTTTGTCAGTGATATTGCTCCCATAGAAAGAACCTCCTCTATTTTTTTACTCATGTTAATGAGATACAATTAATTTACCTACAAATCAACTATTCAATTGATTAATTGAATTATACAATTTAAAATAATTTTCGTCAACCCCATAAAGTGATTTTTATTAGAAGAAAAATATCCATATTGACGTGATATAACCCAATCAAATAAAAAACAACAAGGCTGTCTTATGCTTTTTGTTACAATAATTGAAATTGATAAACAACCACCTAATGCACTTAATAAAAGTTCAGCTGGGTTTATACCCTTATTAGATCCTGAGAACCAATCTGGCTCTTCAATGAGAACGGGTTTATGATCACCTACTTGTGCTTCACCGTAAAATCCACCTATCTATTCTACTGAAGAAGACCATCCTGCAATTCCTTCCTCAGGATTTTCCTTAAAATTTTCTACTATGTTTTCAATAACTTTTGTATCGACTCCATTAATTTTTGTCATTTTTATATCTCCTACCGAAGTAGAGCTTTTCCTTAAATCTTAATGTCCTAAATACGCACGCAGCATCCAAGCATGTTTGTTTAAGCTTTTCTTCATGCCTGTCAGCATATCAGCCGTAACCGGATCTTCTTGTTCCGCAACTTCGATAATTTCCAGGAACTCTTCGGATAGCTTCTCAAAATCACTGATGACGCTTTGAACCATATCTTCTGTATTTTCGTTCCCTGTCGCTTCTTCGATCGTGGTTAATTCCAGGTATTCTTTAAGGGTAGCGACCGGTTTTTCACCAATGGCCAATAGTCTTTCAGCCAATTCGTCATAATTGATTGTCACTTCTTTATATAGCTCYTCCAATTTTTGGTGAAGTTCAAAGAAGTGCGGTCCATTCACGAACCAGTGGTAATTATGAATTTTCGTATAAAGAACACTGAAGTTTGCAATTTCCTTATTCACTAAAGTTCCTAATTTCTTCTGAGCCATAAGTATCTACCTCCGTAAGTTGGTTTTGGTTTTTTATTAGAATTATCTCTCTTTAAATAAATTGTACATACCGTTTGGTACAGAGGGTGCATTTGTATACTTACTAGCACTTTTCAACTAAATAGAACGACCATTATTTGGTGCACTCTACATCCTATATACCTTTAATAATTTTAACTCACCAAACACATTATCAACTGTCTCTACAACATATAAAAAATTTTATAATATCTACAAAACTTCAATAAGTATTGCTGAGTTTCCATAATTAGCTGCTTTAATTGCCAATCAGTTCTAAGATTTTCTCTTTTAATACATGCTTTTGGTTTATACCTACCATTTTATCTACCAACTTGCCATCTTTAAACAGAAGCAATGCCGGAATACTCATTATGCCGAATTGTATAGCTAATTCAGGATCATTGTCCACGTTAACTTTGGCAATTGTCGCTTGTCCTTCCATTTCATCAGCTAACTCTTCTACAATTGGAAGTTGAACTCGACAAGGCCCGCACCAAGGAGCCCAGAAATCCACCAATGTAACACCTGATTGAACGTGGTTTTGAAATGTCTCTTTTGTCAGTGATATTGCTCCCATAGAAAGAACCTCCTCTATTTTTTTACTCATGTTAATGGAATACAATTAATTAACTTTAAACCAACTATTCAATTGATTAATTGAATTATACAATTTAAAATAATTTTCGTCAACCCCTTTAAAGTGATTTTTATTAGAAGAAAAATATCCATATTGACGTGACGTGATATAACCCAGCAAATAAAAAACGTCAAGGCAGTCTTATGTTGTTAGTTACTATAAGAATGATCGCTATAGAATGAAGACAAAAAAGTGGTTCTTTAAGAACCACTTTAAGTTATGACCTTTATTAATGAAGTTTAATTTAAAAGATAACGTGATACCGTCCCCCCTTAACTCCATAACAGAGGTGTTTTCCTGCTATTTATTTACCTTCAACAATTTCCTTAAAGATTTGATATGACCGCTTTTGTTTCTCAGGATTAAAGATAAAGGAAACAGCCATTATTTCATCTACATTATACTTCTCTTGGAAATTTGTTAACTGTGCTCTTACTGTCTCTTTACTTCCCATTAACGCTTCACTGGTCATCGAGGAAGCCATTTCTTTCTCAGGTTCGCTCCATAGGTTATCCATGCTATCTACTGGTGGCTGCAATGGAAATTGTGTACCTTGTACTATATTTAGGAAAAATTGTTGCATCGTTGTTGATTCTCTTTTCGCTTCCTCATCTGTTTCAGTTGCAATCACATTTAAACAAACCATCATGTATGGAGAATCAAGATAGTCAGAAGGTTGGAATCGATTTCGATAAATCGAGATGGCTTCCTCCATATGCCTAGGTGCAAAGTGTGAGGCAAACACATATGGCAACCCTAATTGAGCAGCTAAAATCGCCGAATCTGTCGATGACCCCAAAATATATAATGGGATTTTAGTACCAACACCTGGATACGCTTTGACATAACCCTGTTTTTCTTCAGGTCCAAAGTAAGTAAGCAAGGAATTTACGTCATTAGGAAATGTATAAACTGAATCGTTCTGTGAACGTCTTAACGCACTTGCCGTCATCATATCAGTACCAGGTGCTCTTCCAAGTCCTAAGTCCAAACGGTTTGGATAGATGGTTGCCATCGTTCCAAATTGTTCGGCAACGACCAATGGAGAATGATTAGGCAGCATAACCCCGCCAGATCCAACACGGATGGTTTTCGTATGCTCCAATGTATGCTTAATTAAAATGGAGGTAGCTGAACTTACAAGTGTAGGAGTATTATGATGTTCTGCAATCCAATAGCGATTATATCCCATTTCCTCCGTAGCTTTTGCTAAATCAACCATCGCATCAATTGCATCTTTAGGTTCCTGTCCTTGACGAATCGGGGAAAGGTTTAAGACAGAAACCGGTATATTTATATTTGTCATTTCATTGGCTCCCTTTCTAAATCAAAATACATCACTATAGTCAATAACAGGTTTAGAATGAAACTGTATACTTAGGACCACAGTGAATCTTTGGTGGTGATTTTTTGAATATACCTGTTTAAATGATGAAGAAATTTTACAAAAATACTGACTTGACATTGGAGAAAAAGTGATTACTTGATAACATTAATGTATATATAAATGATATAAGTGACGGGGAAGTGAATCCCTCACTCGGGTTTGCTCTCTGCAGTGGATTGACTTTTTTCACTTTAGCACTTGCCCATTTAATTTGTTCAAGCAAGACGGGCTGAGCACTGATTCCCCTGCCAATCGCCATGATTTCTGGATATAGGATATACTGTAAATTTTGTGGCTAACTGAATACAATATTCTTCAAATACAACCAATGCTTCTTTGTATTGGTGGGGTGGCCTATTTGTTACCGTATAACACCAGAGCAAAATTAATAATGTCTATTTTTCATTAAGAAATAAACAAAGAGGATTATGATGGTCAATGAGATCATGATAATCCTCTTTCTATTGTGCGACCCTGGTATTTTGCCTGTATAGGATTTTCTTCACGATCTGATAAAATTCTGCCACCTGTGAAAGGGCTGTGGGTGATCATATTAATTTCATTAAATGAAATCAAGTATTTGACCTTCTCTTTATATCGCTTAAAAACGGTTTCTGCATAGCGAACAAAGTGATCTATCGTTTCCTCCTTGTATTTAAGATGAGTTTGGTTTTGTAATTAATCAATTGAATAATTGAATTATAGTGTTAGATATCCTTTTCGTCAAGTAGTAAATATTTCTCTACTTTATGCTTTTTTATCATTTCCTAATTTGTGATACCTATACATAATCCCTATAGCTACAACAGCTAAATGGTATTCTTTGTCTATGAATCTTTTTGTTGTTAAAATACTTGATGTTGTCATTGCTTCAGGGCTATTTTCTATTTCTTGATTAGGAAAAATTGCATATATCATATCATCTAAATATAAGCAATGATGAATAAATTCGTGATAAATTACTTCTGCATAGTCTTCTATTCTCCAGTGCTTTGGTGGATGTAACCAAATTACAACGATAGAACTAGATACAGATCCCCCAAACCAAAATCTTGACCATTCCCCTAACACCGGTCAGATAATCCACTTCATATTAAAGGAATTCCTGTACATTAGCATTAACCGAACTCGGCTCAGGGAACCAAAACATGCTTGTAAAAATGCAAAACAGGGTAAACGAAATCCCTGCCAAGCTTCTTTTGAAAGCAAAGAAGCAAAAAGGTTTTCTTTTGAAGGTATAAGTAGTGGAACTTGGGAGTTTTCTTCGCTTACACCTAAATCATAGTTAAGAGTATACTTACCCTTTTTAATTTGTCTTTGGGCTCAATCTTAAGTTCAAATCCTTTATCAACTTCTCTAATACCTACTGTTTTTTATCACCTAAAGTTACAAAATTAGGACGTTATTGTATTGAAAAGAGTGTGTCATAAAGACCTATTATTTAGATTAATGATTTCAAAAACTGCCTGCTCAGCTGCCTGAAGTGCACCTTCGAGATGTCCACCAAATTGTGAATTAGTCTCTGTTCCAGCAAAAATAATTTTCTTTTCCCATATCCCTTCTTCTGGTGGTTGGCCATAGCTTGGGTAATCTCTAAGCGGATTGAAGTCTTCCTCAACAGCCGTTTCGGAATCTCTGGACCAATCCTTGTAAAGGATAGAACTTACGTTTTTGGCGGAGGGTCCAAAGAGCCTAACCAATTGGTCAATGACTAATTTTAAAACTTTATCCTCACCGACTTCTCGGCGCATCTTCACTGGCATTCCAAAGAAACCAAATAATGCACCAGAGCCTGTAGGAGGGGAAGCATCATGGATTTCCTGCAAAGGTCCAACCCAACTCGATACGAAGCCAGAAAGTCCTGATTCCCTCCAAAAGGGACGATCATAGATTGCAATTGCCTTAGCTTGTCCTGCCATCCACGTAGGCTTGTTGACAAGTTCAGTCATAAGATCTGGAGGGAGAGCAGGAGAGAATTCAATATGACGTGCCACAATTCGGGGCGGCAATGCTAAGATAACAGTACTTGCAGAAACATTTTTTCTCTTTCCATCAGCAAGGTCTGCTTCAAGCGTGATAGCACCAGCTTTATCTAGTCGAATTGCCTTAACTCGGGTTTCTAACTCGACTATCCCTGGCGGCAGAGTACCTGCTACAGCATCAATAAGGGACTGCACCCCTCCTATGAACCGAATTGACCTTGCACCAGAGTTTTCTGGCAGTATATAACGCTCTGGTGGTTCGTTTGGAAATCGTTCTGAAAGCATTTCCCCTTTGGTGTACTGGACGAAAGTTCCTAAATTCTGTTCTTTGATTAGATTGGTAATAGTGCTCTCGTACTGCGGCCAGAACCATGTCGGCCCGAGATCAAATTTGCCTAGGTCAGGTCTGTTTGGATCGGCAATACTCAAGACCCTACCGCCAATTCTATCTCTAGCTTCTAGAACCCTACATTCGATGCCTTGTGCAGTAAGCAGAGACGCAGCACGAAGGCCACTTAAACCAGCACCAACAATGACTACAGGATTGTTCATACTCTTTCCTCTTTCCGACCATGTGTACGCTGTCTAAATGTACTTATGAAATAGTTATTCCTTTTTGTATTAGCCATTTCCAAATAAGCTTTCCCAATGTAGCAAAATGGGATTTCTATATTCGACCAAATTTCAATCTTCATTAATATTCCCCCTATTTTTTAGTATGGTATTGTTGAGTTAGAAACTTCAAGGTTAAATTGCTGTTTGTAAAAAAATATACCTATACAAAATTACTCAATTAATTTATTGAGTAATAGAAATATTTAATAGCATATTTCTGTAGACAAGGGGAAAGTATCCTTTTCTTTTTTTCTTACCTTACATTCTCTGGTTTTTATCCTGTATGAAAAACAGATTTGATGGGAAAACATTCTCTTTATATGCAGCTGACCTTTTGGGCTTAAGTTATGAGAAAGGTGCCAACCACCCGTTATTTGAACTCTTCTGAAATCTGTCTCTAATTCCTGGTAAACTCTATTCAGCCAACTCTTATTACTATTTCAGCTAAAGTGTCTGCCTTAAACTAGTCTGATATTTCTCCACAGTCCGGCTTATACGTAGGATAATAAGTTTAACTTCACTAAATTTACTGGAGAACCCATATCGTTTCATTGTTGACGAATTTATTTATTACATACACAAAAAAAGTAGCTGTAAGCTACCCTTTATACCTTATAAAATAAACTATATAAATAATTTATCATCTGCTTTTTTTACTTTCTGAGTAAAACCAAATACCTACCAATCGGTATAGAGGAGTTTTAATATAACATCTAAAATTTATTATTAAAAATATATGTCAGTAAGAAAGGTGGCGCATTTTATGAATCACATCGATGAAAGAACATATTATAAAATTGGTCTTTCGAATATGAACAATAAGAAAAGTATTGTCTAATCACTTTTTTCCATTCTTACTGACATTATAAAGTATTAATTGTTTCGCTATAAATAACGCCTTGGTTTAATAATATATCRGGTCTCGCCATTACTTAAGATATGAATTCAATTTGCACTTTGGTCTTATAAAATTATACAATACAAATCAAAAACATACGAAAGTTCATGAACTATAGTGATGTAATATATTTTAATGTTTAAGTTCCAGATACTTCTGCCATTCATGAATGCTTTCTGCCATACGGTAAGCCATAAACCCTTGCTTTTTCATTTTTTGCGCCGCTATAGCTGAAAAAGCACAGAACTGCCCTCTACAATAAGCTACAACTTCTTTATCTCTCGGTAATTGTTGAAGATATAAATCCAAATTTTCCATAGGGACAGAGACCGCGTCTTCTATATGCCCAGCTTCATATTCATCTGCCGGACGCAAGTCTATGAGGATTATATTTTCTTTTTTTAACTTTTCGTACACTTCATCCATTGTAAGTGTATATAATTCTTCCATGTGACCTAAGAAATCTTCTTTAATCCGAGTGATATCTGAAAGATGATTTTCACCAAGATGCCATAAGGAAAATAAAAACTCAACTACAGATGGATCAGCCAATGAATAAATAGCATATGTTCCTTTTTTAGTAAACTTAACTAATCTTGAGTCATTGAGAACTTGAAGATGACGAGAAACATTTGCCACATTCATACCTGTATCCTGCGCCAACTTTTCAACTGTTTTTGGACCATGAGATAGTAAATTTAATATCTCAAGTCGTTTGTCACTCGATAAACACTTTCCAACTCTTGCTAGTTGTTTATACAATTCATCCTTATAATCTTTTGCAGAAGAAATGAGCTCTTCCATACTAATCATCCTTTATAATCAATTAATTACATTGTTGATGATACTATAGTTAAAGTAAGAATAACAAGATAATGATTTCATTATCTCATACTCAATCTGCAAGAGAAAACTTGTGTAAATTAAAGGGATGATTATAGAGGCTGTTTTTCTTTTGCAGGTTAGCAATAACTTCTAACAATTTAACTAACAATATCATCATTTACAATGCATAGATCCATTGATGTTACTGTTTCTAAATTATTATGGTTAGATACAAGGTTAATTATTAAACGTAGAAAACTTATTTCTACTTTTCAATTAGTTCAATACTGCTGTCATATGTTCAGTCGTAACTGACCAATGTGATGCAGTCCAATATTTAGATTTATCCTTCACAAAAATAACTTGTGGAGATTCATGCTTGACGCTCAAATCATCCGCAATTTTATTAGAAACCGCGCGTGACTCGATTACTTTAACAATAATGTAGTCTACATTATTATTTGGTGAACCTTCTAAATAATGCTCATATTCTTTAAGTGCATTAGAGCTCACGGGACAGGTAGTACTATGCTTTAGAATGACCTGTCCACGTATTGTAGACTTCTCTAAAATATCATTCCACTCTTCTAATGTTGTTAATTCTTTCCACTTCATTTCATTTCCTCCCTCAATTTAAGTTAAATTCATTTAGTATTCAATTGATTAATTGAATTATAGTACTCATGTTCTTATAAGTCAAGTAAAAAACAACCACTTTGTCTCTATCCAAAGAATATATACTTTTAAAGAGGAGTTCACCTTCCTAATTAGAAACTTTTAAAGTTGAATTAAGAGAATATAATATTTAACCTTCCTGTACCAACTGATAGGTACAGGGAGGTGATCATACAAATTAATTCGTTCTGCTACTCGGCATTTTAAGTTATATTGTTGACGAATTACATCAAAACATTCAGAAACCCTTTCAGATCCTTTTCCACCTTCTATAATAGCAATTTCATAGTTTGAGCTTAATTTTCGGAATCAATTTTCTCGTGAAGTAATTATGTTATTTCTATTGCTGATTATACATTTCATAAATTTTCTCTATTCGTTTCTCTAATTCATCAAAGTGAACAAACCGAGCATCTCTTAATACTTCTTTTCCATCTATAAATAAAAGTAGTACAGGTACAGTAAAAATAGAGAATTTAGCTGCTATTTCTTCTACCTCATAGGCGTTTATATGTCCTAAGTGGATAAGTGGAAACTTGTCCAGTAATTCTCTTAGCTTTGGTAAAACAGCATGACACACACCACAATCTTCTCTTGACACGTATAAGAAACTTAATTCATGATTTTTCAAGAAATCTTCTATCATATTTATCGAAGTTAATTCTTCTAATTTTTTCATTTTCTTGCTCCTTTATTGATTTTTTAGACTTCTACTGCATGATTTACTTTTACTATTTTAATTCCAACGAAATACTTATACCTGTAATCGTATAAAAATAATCTAATTAGTTACCTCTAATATTCTTAAGGATAGGTGTTTTTTATCTACTCTTAACTAATAAATCAATGGCTTCTTTTACTAAATTCTCTGTTTTTCCATCCTGCTTAACACTTTCTCTGGCACATTCTTCAAGGTTAGTGCTAACCATTACACCTATTTCTCGATTTAAAGCACTGTTGGCAGCTGACAATTGAGTTACAATCTCTCTATCCCCCTTGCTCCATCTCGTTTAATACACCTTTCACTTGTCCTGCAATTTTTTTAAAACGATTTTTAACATGTCGATTATACTCCATGATCCAACATCCTTTTCTTTTGGTTAACAGTGCATGGATATTTTGTTAATTCAAAACTATTAATTGTAAACCCTTTTTTTATCAAAAAACGTAATCCTAAGTTCAATTCTAATTTATCTTCAGCTATAACATGTATTTTACCCTGGGGGATTTCCATATAAAAGCGCTTTAGGTAGGCAAAAGGAATATTTAAGGTATAGTCCTCGGGATATTTTGAGGTTTCATTATAATCCCGAATATCTAATACAATGATAGTAGAATCTTTTAATTTATTTTTTTTAATACAAAGAATTCCTTTCACTGGGTAATATCTCTTATATAGTATAAGTAATATAGGTATAAATAATAAAGTGACCAAATAAATAATTTAAAAAACCTCCCCTTTAATAAGTATTGATTCAAATTATTATCTTCCTTAGAAAAGATTAATTTAATTTATTTCACTATTCTTGATTATTTAAAAAAGAACAACCATTTTCATGATTGCTCCTTTTTTCATTTTTATCTTAATCGAGCTGTAACTCCTCCATCAAGTGGCATAATAATACCTGTAATCCATGATGATGAATCATCCGCAAGGAATAAAATTGCATTGGCTACATCCTTTGGAGTACCATTGCGTCCAATGGGATGAAACGCATTAAAAGTGGGTAATACTTTTGCTACTTCTTCTTCTGACATAAAAGTATTGTAAATTGGTGTTTCAACAATTGCAGGTGCTACTGCATTTACTCGAATGTGATCACCAGCRAATTCTACGGCTAAATTTCTTGTTAAAGCATGTCTTCCTGCCATTGCAGCTGAATAAGCTGCCGAAGGAGTTGACTCCACTGCTTGAATTGCCCACATTGAACCAGTATTTACTATTGCTCCTCCTCCACGTTTTTTCATTTCTGGTATAACTGCTTGAGAAGGGTAGAATGTTCCTTTAACGATTGTATCTAAATAGGATTGTAAATCGTCCTCTGTATGGTCAAGGAATGGTGTTGGATTAAACTTCCCTGTATTATTAACTAATATATCTACACCACCAAACACTTCTACAGCTTTTTTAACCAAATTCTCTGAAGTTTCTTTTTTACTGATGTCACCGGCTACATATAAAACTTTTTTGCCAGTGTGGTCAATTTCTAAAGCCGTTTCTTTTAACACATTTTCTCTACGTCCATTAATAATTACATTGGCTCCTTCTTCAAAAAATCTTTTTGCAGTTGCTTTCCCAATCCCAGTACCTCCACCAGTTACGATTACAGTTTTCTTTTCAAATCTCATTATCATTCATCTCCCATTTTTATTATTTGGTTCAGTTGTTCCATCAATCACTATTGGAAATTCCTTTTAAGTTCATTTACACCAATAAGCCTATTATTTAAAGTGGTTTGTTACCTAATCCTAAATCATTAAAAGGTAGATTTGTTTTTAAAAATTCAGGACTACTGTTTATCTTGTAAAAACTTATGCGATTCAAAATTCAATTACTCGATTGAATAATTGAATTATAGCATCGGAATCCCGACTCGTCAATTAAGATTTTTTCACCTAAAAAGGATACCTTGAGCCTTCTGATGAATAACCTTGAGTTTAAAGTCGTCTATTCGAAAAAAGTATGACTCAAAAAGAGAAAATCAGAATCAATTTAGTTGCCGATTTCTTCATCATAATTTCTGTATTTTATGTGGACATCCTTTTAGTGAAAATCCTGTTGGTAGTTCTCGCCCTCTACAAACATTATTATTTCATTAAAAAAATTAAGACAATTGACCGAAACAGTACGAAACAAAGGGATTTTTGAAATTTCCTTCAAATAACGGGTGCTTTACTTCAATAAGAGAGTTGCTTCGGCAGCTCTTTTTTGTATGAAAACACAATAGTAAAAAAGCCATGCTAAAATAAACCCTTCATATCCTCATTTTTTTGAAGGGTGTAAATGTACTATGTCGTTATATTAACTGATTATGCAGTCTGTTGTTTAGATGGAGCGATTGAATAGCCTTTCTTTTTTAGATATTCGATCATTTTTAATTCTTTGTTATTTTGTTTTTCTTCAAGGTAATTTGAGCCTAGTTCATGATAAGGTTCACCTGTTTTTAAGATGTTGTAAGCAATCGTTACTAGTAAATGGGCAGAAGCGATTCGTCCCTTCATTTTTCCCTGTCGTTTGGTAATTCTTTTTCGATGAGAAGCAATTCGATTATTTTGCCTTGATGTCGCTAATACACATTCTACGGCCATCGTTTTCAAAGCTTTGTTWCCTTGTGTGGTTTTACTCGTTTTTTTTTACCAGCACTTTCGTAATTTCCGGGACTCACACCAGCCCAAGAGGCAAGGTGTTTAGCCGACTTAAATACGGACATATCAACACCCATCTCTGCAATAAAAGTAGCTGCGGCAGCTTTGTTCACACCAGGTATACCATCCAATAATTCTACTTCCTTACGATAGGGGGACAGGAGTTGATCAATTTGTTTTTCTAATTCTTCTATGGTTTGTTCTAAATAACCCATATGCTCCCAATGGAAACGCAACATATCACGATGATGACGGCGAATACGACCATTAATTGCACTGGCAATGTCAGTAATACTTGCTTTCGTTCGCCAATCCACCATTTTTCGAAGACCATCGGTCTCTATTTTTTCACCGTTTAGAATCGCTTCRAGGATACGGCGTCCCGATACACCAAAAATGTCTGATAAAACGGATGTTAGCTTGATATTAGCATCTTGAAGAATTTTGTGAATGCGATTCTGCTCTGAGGTGCGATGATGAATCAACTTTTTTCGATAACGAGTAAGATCTCGTAAATCACGAATATCCTCCGGTGGAACAAAATTGCTTTCAATAAGTCCGCATCTTAGAAGCTTGGCAAGCCATTCGGCATCTTTCACATCAGTTTTACGCCCTGGAACATTTTTGACATGTCTGGCATTGGCAAGAACAAGGTGAAAAGAACCTTCGAGTATATTCCATATTGGTTTCCAGTAGACTCCGGTACTTTCCATCACAACATCGGATACCTGAAGGGTAGCGAGCCAATCACTTAAAGCCAAGAGCCCCGTTGTTGTAGTTGAAAAAGTTTCAATAGAGGTTTTTGGCTTTTTATCTAATGGACCAAATAATACACAGGCTACTACTGTTTCTTGGTGTACATCTAGGCCAGCACACCGTTCAATCATTGCTTCCATAGGAGAATCACCTCAATAAAAGATTAACAATACATATGACAGTAGATTTGTTACAAAAATTTTTGTATACGTACTAGCAGTACACTAAATGGTTCTTCCATACTGTCACAACCAGTTTCTTATACAGGGTATCTTCCTAAAGATCCACCAAAAAAAGTTCAGCCTGGTTGTATTGTTATCATCCATTATCGTCAAGGGGTTTATGGGTTAGACTCTATTTTTGAGTTTAGATTTTCGTAGTAGATGGTGGCGGCGAGGAGCGCCGCCATAGGAGTTTCTTATGGAACTAACGGGGCAGGATAGTTTAACAAGGAAAAAGTTCATTTATTGTTATAATCATAAAAAAATAGGGGATGTTTAGTTGAATTGCCAGCCAAAGAATAGGAGTGGTTTGAATTTATGGCAATAACAAAGAAAAGATTCTTCATTATTTGTATAGTGAGTATCATACTCAAGTATCTTGCAAGCTCTGGTCTGCAATACTTCAGGGGACAAACGATAAATTGGTTAGGGAATTTAGCATACGCATTCTATTTCGTAGCATTTCTTTCACTTTTACTTTTGTTATTTGGAGATTCTGGTAAGAAAAAAGCYGATCATTAATACAGTAATTGGCTCAGGCTGTTGAGAAACCCTCGACAGCCTTTAATGAACTAACGGGTGCTTTACTTCATTACCAGGAGCTGATCAGCAGCTCCTTTTCTTATGCAACTATAGGGGCAGGTTAGTTCAATATTTCTGCTATGAATGGTTATGTAAACCTCAAACCTCACATCAATACGATATTCATACATCATTAATATCAAAAGGATATGAAAACGCCTCTTCCGATTCAATTCTAAAAAGGAAGTACCTGAAATATAAATATAATCGAAAGGAGTGAGACAACAATGGAAGCAAGTACCTTTTTAGGACTGTTTTGGGGATGGACGACGGTTATCATATCGGGAATACTTTTCGTACGTCCATCGGTACTACGTGAACTGAAAAAACTAGTGGTCGAGGAMAGAGGATTTGGGATTATGTATGGCTTTCTATCAATTTTCCTAGGGTTAGGTACTGTTATCCTGCATAATGTATGATCACTTAACTGGCAAGGATTCATTACACTGATTGCATGGCTCGCACTATTAAAGGGAATTTATGTAATTKYATATCCTGAACCATCTAAGAAAACCAACTTTGAAGTACGGATACTATCWACGCGTATAACACTCGCTATCCTTGGTGTTTTAGCTTTATGGATGCTTGTAGTAATTTATATGAAATAATCTGTAATTTGAAATAGCGACAAATCGAAAATTATGTYAACCACCCGTTTAAGGGAGGTTTTATGGTTTATCTTGTTGAACTAACGGGTGCTTTAGCTCAATAACAGGGGTTGCTGAGGCAGCCTTTTTCTTATGGCACTAACGGGGCAGGTTAGTTCAATTGCATGTTATGATGGAAAAAAATAGATTTTTAGGAGGATTAAAATGGTTACATGCTATCTGAAATATGTTATTGACCCTTATAAAGTAAAGGAATTCGAGGAATACGGTAAGATATGGATTCGATTAGTTAATAAATTGGGCGGTACACATCAAGGTTATTTTCTTCCACATGAGGGCGCTAATAACATTGCTTATGCCTTATTTACTTTCCCAAGTTTAGCAGCATATGAAGAGTATCGAGTAAAAATGGCATTAGATGCAGAGTGTCAGGAAGCTTATAAATTTGCAGAAGAAACTAAATGTATTTTTAGTTATGAGAGAAGCTTTATGCGCCCTGTATTCGAGTGAGTGAACAGATAAAAACTTATTCATATCTTGTTAAGCTAACGGGTGCTTTACTTCATATTTAGGAGGTGATCAGCAGCTCCTTTTTTTATGGAACTAGAGGGGCAGGTTAGTTCAATACGGTGTCTTTAATAAAAGAAGATTCTTCAAAAGTCAAGAATCCCCCTAAATGTTATTACTCGATGCGGAGGGCTTGAATGTCTCGGCAGTCAACAAAAATGACAGTACCAGGTTCTGTCTCTTCGTCTCTGAATCGGGCACAACAAGTATTGTTGTCAAAGGCACGGAAGATAACATCTTCAAGAACTGTGCCTCCAGATAAAAAAACGTCTACTTCTGTACCAGGACGCAAACGGCGTAAAGTATTACATACACATCCATTGCACCTGTTTCTACGAGATGAACTGGATTGACGACTCGATGAATTTCGACTTGACATCATTACATCCCCCTTTCAATAGCTTGTCTTACTTTAATAACATATGAAAGGGAAAACAATCAGGAGTGGACAAAGTGATTGATTGGTTGGCACATTTTCGAGCTAATTTGGCTTGTTTTTTTGCTCCTTGGGCTACGAGGGACAGACAAGACACACTACCATGACACTAATAATCGGGAAAAAGACCATATTAAATAAAACGCAAGCTTCAATTTTTTGAGTTAGCTGAAGAACGGAGCTGTCTTTAAGACAGCTTTTTCTTATGGCACTAACGGGGCAGTTTAGTTGTATAAGAAATTTCTATAAGTCCTAATTTATCTATTTTTCCTGTTTTATTTTGGCAAGTCATTCACTTCATATGCAACCCGTATTCCAGATTCAATCGCCCCTTGCATCCAACCGTGGGTAAGCGAAGTATGTTCACCGGCAAAGTGCACTCTTCCTTCAGGTATAGGGATATAAGGATACAACTCGGTTTCCTGACTCGGTTCAAAAGCAGTGAAAGCTCCAGAAGAATATTCATTATCGACCCAACTAAAGGAAGTTCCTGACACAAACTCAGAATAGACTTGGTCTCCGTAAATTTCAGCTAAGTTCTTTAAAGCATATTGAATGCGTTTTTCGTTGGATAGACCGTTCCATGATAAAGCCTCATCTGCCCATGTATAGCTTGCCAAAACCACAGCAGGTCCTTTTGTACCAATCCCCTGACTTGGGTAATAAGTGAATCGAATCGGAAGGTCAGTTATGGATTTACCACCATATTGATGGTGTCTTTCCCAAAACCTGCTTTTAAACTCGATTCCGATTTTTGTTGCGCTCATATAGTTCAGTTCACGAATAGCTCTCCGTTTATAATAGGAAAAAGAATGGTATGGTTCAACTTTCACAAATCGTAACACTGTAAAGGGGAGAGTTATGATGGCAAGATCACCAGTTATGGTGGAATCCTCTAAGGTGTGCTGATGGGTGGAATGGATGGTTACTCTGTTGTTATGTTGGACAATTTTCGTCATCCTTTGATTGAACATAATAACTTCTTTTAATTGCGGGAGAAATGCCTTTGGCAGCAGATCCATACCACCGGTTATCTCATAGAAACGATTTGCTCTGAAGGACGCCTCTTCTCGCAAAACTTCAATAAATGACATCCCCATATATGCTTCTAAGTCAAGGAGTACACCGATCATATCAACCGCGCCATCTGAAAAAGTCGTTCCATATTGATAATGGTAAGAGTTTAAGAAAGTACCTAGTGAGTAGTTTTTAAATTCTTTTTCTACGAGATGCCAATTTCTCGTTGGGTCTTGTTTAATAAAATCAAGAATTGGCTGTGTAGCTAATTTCACCAGATCCTCTGCGCTTTTACCTCTTTCATTTGGGGCAACGGGAAAGTTTAGAATGCCAGGAGAACGTTCAAAAATGTTAAGACGTGTTTTGATTCCATTGAGATAAAGAATATCCATTGGAGTTCGGTTAATAAACAGGTTTAGGGTTAGCCCGAATTTTTTAATATACTCTAAGGTCAAAAAATGAACATCAGGAATACGCATTGGGCCTAGGTTAAAATAAAGCCCATTACTAAAGGGGGAGCGTATGGTATAGGCACGTCCGCCTACCCTGTTGTTTGCTTCAAGGATTGTGACGTTGTGCCCGGCCTCCTGCAATAGAGAAGCCGCAACCAGTCCTGCTAGTCCTGCGCCAACAATAGTAATATGTTTGGGAACTTGCGACTTTTTAAGACCATTTCTAATAATGCTAATCATTTGTTGAGTCGTTAATTGATAATTTATGTTATTAGGCATCTCTTCTCCTCCAGTGAATAGATTTTTACATTGTATTCACTTGTATAGATGCATATGTGTTCCTACTATATACAGATAAATAAAGTAAAGATAAATTCTACTTTTTAGCTGGGGCACAAATAAAATTATTAAATAAAAAAGGGGGCCCCTCCATTCAGTGATAGGAAAAACCTTATAACACTTACACAGGTATACTTTCTACGAAGAAGTGCCTGGAGGATTTAGCGTTAAGTTCTGTGTTAAAAACAAGTTACTTGGAGATAGATTTTAAACTAACAGGCGCTTTACTTTAATAAGGGAGGTTGCTGAGGTAACCTTTTTTCTTACGGAACTATCGGGGCAGGTTAGCTTAATAAGAACAGGACAATCAATATACTATGTAGAATATAATAAGATGATATTGTTTAAAAATTTAGAAAAAACAGTATATAAAAATTAGGAGTGTTTGTTATGGTTCATGCAAAAGATGTTTTATCGGATCAGTTGTTGGCAAATGCTAATGACCCAAGTTGGTACCTACCATTTTCAGATTCAATAGAAAGATTGTCTGAGGAACATGCATTTTGGAAGCCAAACGAAGAAAGTAATAGTATTGCTGAAATTGTGCAGCATCTACTATATTGGAATCAAACATGGCAAACAAGGTACCAAAAATCTCACGTTGATGCTGTGCCTTCAATAGGAAATAATAATAACAGCTTTATTATTCCTGAAAATCATACTTTTGCTGACTTAAAAAAACAACTATTAGAGGTGCTTTTACGTTGGCAAGAGTTATTATCTGAAGAAAAAGTTGAGAGAGAAGTTAATGGTTATCCTGGACACGTGAAATGGTGGGCAATACTCGGAAATGTGTCAACTCATAACGCATATCACATTGGTCAGATCATTTATATCCGGAAGTTGCAAAATAGCTGGAAAATAGATGCAGGAGTAGATAAATAAATAAAAGTTGCACTAGTGCCTACTTGAACTATTGGGTGCTTACTTCAATAAGGAAGGTTGCTGAGGCAGCCTTTTTCTTATGGCACTAACGGGGCAGGATAGCTCAACAAGGGTTTGTTTATTTTTATATTTTTAAGAGAGATAATATTTTGTTTTTGGAGGGAATTATGAGGGAAATTACKTTGTCTAATGGAAAAACAGTTGAAGTCGAATGTTTAAGTTGTGCTTTAACAAGTGGRRAAATAGAACCGGATGGTGGTGTAATAGTCGAAACTGAATATTTTCATGCTCACCAAGACGTTGCATATCCCATTAAAGGTTTAGTAATTTTAGCMTCTAAACGCCATATTAAGTGCTTTGACGAATTAAATGACTTAGAAAAGGTTGATTACATAAACTTAATATCTAAGATTAGAAAAGCTCAAAGGGAAGTATTAGGGATAGAACATGTTTATTACTTTTATAATGAAGATACTATTCACCATTTTCATACTTGGATGGTTCCTCGATATGAATGGATGTACGATTTTGGACGTTCTGTGGAATCTGTTAGACCAGTTTTGCTCCATGCAAGAAACAAATTGAATAATGATGAAAATGTAAAAAGTGTAATTGATGGAATTAAGGCTTTAAAAAAAGAACTATACACTTAATCCTTCCTTGTCCCACTAACAGTTGCTTTGGTAGCTCTTTTTCTTAAAGAACTAACGGGTGCGTTCGTATTATAAGGTTAGCCAGTTTTTAAACTGTACCCTATGTAAAGGACATTTTTAAAAAAGGTTATGCCACTTGGAGAAGGTGATTTCTGTATTGAACAGGAGTCATCTTCTTTAAGTTCCATTGATATCTGAAATTGTTATAGTACGTCATATAACTTCTTATTTCCTTTTTAAGTTCTTCTATAGTATTACAAGGTTTAATATAGGCTTCATCTTTGAAATGACCAAAGAAGGACTCTAGGGGA
>NZ_JBFUIQ010000059.1:0-24340 GCF_056401795.1 Peribacillus sp. P4_D6 | reverse complement strand
GGTTGATAGGTCAGAGGTGGAAGCATGGTGACATGTGGAGCTGACTGATACTAATAGATCGAGGACTTAACCAACGCTTTTTAAAAAATGAAATACCTTCTTATTATCTAGTTTTGAAGGAATGAAAATTTCTTCTTGCATTTTCTCAAAAAGACGTTATAATAATATATGTCTTGAAAAAATGTTAACATTGTTTGGTGACGATAGCGAAGAGGTCACACCCGTTCCCATTCCGAACACGGCAGTTAAGCTCTTCAGCGCCGATGGTAGTTGGGGGTTTCCCCCTGTGAGAGTAGGATGTCGCCAAGCAGGTTTTATATGGAGGATTAGCTCAGCTGGGAGAGCATCTGCCTTACAAGCAGAGGGTCGGCGGTTCGATCCCGTCATCCTCCACCATTTTACACCTGCCGGTGTAGCTCAACTGGTAGAGCAACTGACTTGTAATCAGTAGGTTGGGGGTTCAAGTCCTCTTGCCGGCACCACTTTTTAAGATAGTACAAGCACGAGCCATTAGCTCAGTTGGTAGAGCATCTGACTTTTAATCAGAGGGTCGAAGGTTCGAATCCTTCATGGCTCACCATTTATATGCGGGTGTGGCGGAATTGGCAGACGCACCAGACTTAGGATCTGGCGCCGCAAGGCGTGGGGGTTCAAGTCCCTTCACCCGCATCTTTCATGCGGAAGTAGTTCAGTGGTAGAATACAACCTTGCCAAGGTTGGGGTCGCGGGTTCGAATCCCGTCTTCCGCTCCACTTTTCGTATGTGCCGGGGTGGCGGAACTGGCAGACGCACAGGACTTAAAATCCTGCGGTAGGTGACTACCGTACCGGTTCGATTCCGGTCCTCGGCACCATCATAAATATGCGCCCGTAGCTCAATTGGATAGAGCATCTGACTACGAATCAGAAGGTTGTAGGTTCGACTCCCGCCGGGCGCACCATGTTTTTATTGCGGGAAGTAGCTCAGCTTGGTAGAGCACTTGGTTTGGGACCAAGGGGTCGCAGGTTCGAATCCTGTCTTCCCGACCACGTGATTTTTAATGAATGGGGCCTTAGCTCAGCTGGGAGAGCGCCTGCCTTGCACGCAGGAGGTCAGCGGTTCGATCCCGCTAGGCTCCACCATTTTTCAATCAGAAACTTATATTATATTGGCGGTGTAGCTCAGCTGGCTAGAGCGTACGGTTCATACCCGTGAGGTCGGGGGTTCGATCCCCTCCGCCGCTACCAATAAATATAAGGACCTTTAGCTCAGCTGGTTAGAGCAGACGGCTCATAACCGTCCGGTCGTAGGTTCGAGTCCTACAAGGTCCACCATATTCATTTTTTTAAGCCGTGGAGGTATACCCAAGTTCGGCTGAAGGGATCGGTCTTGAAAACCGACAGGGGAGTCAAATCCCGCGGGGGTTCGAATCCCTCTACCTCCTCCATTTTTTCTAAAAGCAGCAAGTTGTTTTAAAACAACCTTACATAAAGGATGCGGACGAAACAATATTCACGAAAGCTTGATGCTAATCGTTTCATTATTACCGTCGCGGGGTGGAGCAGTCCGGTAGCTCGTCGGGCTCATAACCCGAAGGTCGCAGGTTCAAATCCTGTCCCCGCAATTATTAGGTCCCGTGGTGTAGCGGTTAACATGCCTGCCTGTCACGCAGGAGATCGCGGGTTCGATTCCCGTCGGGACCGCCATTATTTAAATTGAATACATATGTGGCTCAGTAGCTCAGTCGGTAGAGCAAAGGACTGAAAATCCTTGTGTCGGCGGTTCGATTCCGTCCTGAGCCACCATATCTTACAAAATTACGGCGATTGTGGCGAAGTGGTTAACGCACCTGATTGTGGTTCAGGCATTCGTGGGTTCGATTCCCATCAGTCGCCCCATTTCGCGGGTGTAGTTTAGTGGTAAAACCTCAGCCTTCCAAGCTGATGATGAGGGTTCGATTCCCTTCACCCGCTCCAAATATGGGCCTATAGCTCAGCTGGTTAGAGCGCACGCCTGATAAGCGTGAGGTCGATGGTTCGAGTCCATTTAGGCCCACCATATTCATATTGTTCCGCAGTAGCTCAGTGGTAGAGCATTCGGCTGTTAACCGAACGGTCGTAGGTTCGAGTCCTACCTGCGGAGCCATGGGGAAGTACTCAAGAGGCTGAAGAGGCGCCCCTGCTAAGGGTGTAGGTCGCGCGAGCGGCGCGAGGGTTCAAATCCCTCCTTCTCCGCCAGTTGGCCCGTTGGTCAAGCGGTTAAGACACCGCCCTTTCACGGCGGTAACACGGGTTCGAATCCCGTACGGGTCATAACAAAAAAGGAAGCATACATTCATGTATGCTTCTTTTTTTCATTTATTTTCCTTGATATAACCATCTTTTTGTTTATAGGGAATGTCTCCAAGTTGGGATTCTATATTTTCTTCTTTCAGGGTATCTTCATATTCCTTTTGCTTTTTGTTCGGTATATCCACTCTCGTTTTTCCTTCGATATCATTTGCTGCAAATCCTTCATAGTCTTCAGGAAATCCATCCGTTTCATCCTCGTTTTTATAAAGATCATTGTAATTGTCATGATCACCGGTATAATCAGATGGCGTTTCTGATGTACCGAATTTGGCCACTTCACCAAAGCTATCTTCTTTAGCCGCCATTTCGATTCCATGACGATTTTCAAAATGATCACCCTTGGATGGAATCAGTATATCCTCTTCCACTGGCCTGTCTTGTGAAAGCGTTCGTTCTGGGGCATGCTCGACACAGTAGAGGGTGCTTGGGATCGCTTCAAGCCTCTCGATGGGGATTTCTTTATTGCAGGTTTTACAATGGCCATACGATCCTTCTTCCATGGCTTTCAAAGCTTCTTCTATTTTCTCCATTTCGGATTGTGCATGCTCATCGAGTGMTTGATTCCGTTCCATCTCGAATAATTCGGTCCCTAGGTCTGCAGGATGATTATCATAGGATGATAATTCACCTACGGATTCCGTCTGGCTTTTATCCAGAACGGATTGTTCATCATTTTGAATTCTATTACATAGCTCATTTTTTTCCTGAAGCAGTTCTTTTTTTAATTTTTGCGTTTGTTGTTTCGTTGCCATATCCAATTCACTCCTTCTAAACTAAAGTCCAAATCTCTTTTTATATTGGTAAGGTGGTTGTATTATCTATTACCCGAATCGGAGTATAGGAAAACAATATGGAACGGAAGATAGAAAAAAGGACTGAGCGGATGGGCTCAGTCCCCGGAGACTATATAAGATAGCTGATGAATAATCCAATGGCCATGAGTAAACCAAAGAAGGTGTTCGTTTGGGCAGTGGCTTTCATTGCCGGCACCATCGTGATCGGCTGTGTTTTACCTACGAAGCCTTTTATTGCGGCCATTGCCTTCGGTATGCTAAGGAAGGCAAGGAGAATCCAAGCCGTAACGCTTCCGGTAAGAACGAGCCCAACAAGCCATAGATAAGAGAAAGCGAACATGATTGCCATGAATGTCAGGGCGTTTTTCCTGCCCATCACGACTGGCATCGTTTTGCGGCCATGTGCCTTATCCCCGTCATGATCCCGGAGGTTATTGGATAAGTTGATCAGCCCTACCAGTATCCCACTTGGAATGGCAATTAAGATGGCTGTTGAAGAAACATCACCGGTTTGAATGAAAAAGGCGATCAGGATTATCAAAAAGCCCATGAACAATCCAGAAAAAAGTTCCCCGAACGGTGTATATGAAATGGGCAGGGGACCGCCTGTATAAAGATAGCCGACAAGCATGCAAACGAGGCCTACTGCAGCTAGCCACCAAGACGATGCGGCACAGATATAGATTCCAATGATCAAGGCGATGGCATACATGCCAAGGGCCAAGTTCATGATTAGTCTGGGGGTCATCCCATGACGGACGATCCCGCCTCCGATGCCTACGGATTCCTCCGTATCCAGGCCTCTCTTGAAATCATAGTATTCATTGAATAAATTGGTTGCAGCTTGAATCAGGATACTTGCAACCATCATGGCAGCGAATAGTAACCAATTCACTCCATCTTCCAAAAGTGCAATCACAGTTCCAAGTAAGACTGGGACAAAAGCTGCGGTTAGTGTATGTGGACGAATTAACTCCCACCAAATCTTCCAGGTCCGTTTAAGGGGAAGTCCGTCGTATTCTGTTTGCATTATTTCTCTCCTCAAAATCATTATTGGTTCTCTCGAAATTATAACAAATATTGAAATGTTGCACAAAAGGTTATCCTAATAAATGCAGGAAAAGTGGGTATGGGTGTAATTGAAATTCATGGGTGATTCATTTCCAAAATCAAGGGTATTTCTCTACATTCGCTAAGATTCATATAATAAGGAAAAAAGCAGGGAAGAATCGCTCGGTAAAGGGGCGTTTTATTGACATGAGGTTCAAGGGAGGTGTATCTTTAAATAGGTTAAATAGCTTTTAAAATGTACATTTGGGGGGATTTTTTTGGCTATCTCAGAGGAAACTGAACAGTTTCAGGGACTGGCTTCAGCTATACAAAAGGCGAAGGACTTGAATGATCAAGTTCTATTCAGTCATATTAAGAAGATTAAATGCAACAGCCCCCTTTCATTTTATCAAGCTGGAAGAGAACGGTATGCAGGTGAACGCTTTTTCTGGGAGGACCCTGCAAAGGAAATAACCATCACCGGTTTAGGCAATGTTAAGAAACTCAAAGCGGCATCGAATGCCGAACGTTATAGAGAAGTCGAAAAGAGCTGGATCAAACTGCAGAATGATGCTGTCAAAACAGGAGTGACCGATGTAGAAGCGACAGGTCCTTTACTGTTTGGGGGCTTTTCTTTTGATTATGAAACTGACAGTACGCTCCTTTGGAATCAGTTCGGGGACAACCTGTTTTATATACCTGCCTTCATGCTGTCAATAGTGGGGAAACAAGCTTACTTAACGACAAACTTACTTTGTTCGCCTGATGATTCAGAAAAACTCTTCATAGATATGATAAATGAACGGGAAGCTTTCCTCTTCGAAAGCTTGGATGGCAATGGATTGGGTGCAAATTCCCTTGTTATGCAGAGAGAAGTCGAACCTGAGGAATGGAAGCGGACGGTCGCAGAGGCTGTTCAGGAAATCAAGACGACAGATCTTGACAAGATTGTTTTGGCAAGGGAGCTTCGACTTGGTTTTGAACGTTCCATCGATTCAGGGAAAGTGCTTGAACAATTGATTGCTGAGCAGCCATTGAGTTATATTTTCAGTTTGGAGGCTGGTGGTGACTGTTTTGTCGGTGCCACTCCCGAACGTTTGATTAAGAAACAGGGAAATGAAGTCTTTTCTACCTGCCTTGCCGGATCGATGCGGCGAGGGAAAGATGAGCAAGAAGATGTTTGTCTTGGTGAAGAATTGCTTCATGACCAAAAGAATTTACAAGAGCATCAATATGTCGTGTCGATGATATCCAATGCTTTTGATTCTGTATGCGAAAAGGTGATGGTCCCAGCCGGACCGACACTTATGAAAAACCGTCATATCCAGCATTTGTACACACCGGTTCGCGGTATATCCAAGAAAGGTGTCACGATTTTTGAATTTGTCGAGAACCTCCATCCCACACCTGCCATGGGCGGACTTCCAAAAGAAAAGGCTGTTGTCCGAATACGGGAATTGGAAGGTCTGGAACGCGGATTTTATGCGGGTCCTTTAGGCTGGGTGGATACGTATGGGAACGGGGAATTCGCTGTAGGGATACGTTCTGCCCTGATACAGAACAATGAGGCATCGCTCTTTGCCGGATGCGGAGTAGTGGAAGATTCGACACCCGAAAGTGAATTCCTGGAAACGGGGATTAAATTCAATCCGATGTTAAGTGCTTTAGGAGGAAATCTTAATGAATGACCGAGATGCATTGACAGCGTATGCTGCTTCATTCGTCGATGAGCTTGCACAAAATGAGGTGAAGCATGTGGTGGTGAGCCCAGGTTCACGATCCACGCCACTGGCTTTGCTGCTAGTGGAACATCCTGATATCGAAATTCATATTAATGTGGATGAGCGTTCGGCTGCTTTTTTTGCCCTTGGTTTGGCTAAGGCCTTAAAAGAACCTGTCGGACTTCTTTGTACGTCCGGTACAGCCGCTGCAAACTATTACCCAGCCGTCATCGAGGCTTTCTATTCAAGAGTGCCGCTTATTGTACTTACCGCTGACCGTCCGCATGAATTGCGTGATGTCGGAGCCCCGCAGGCGATCGATCAAATACACCTTTACGGGAGACATGTAAAATGGTTTGTCGAAATGGCTCTTCCTGAAAGCACTGAAGGGATGATGCGGTATGCCAGAACGGTCGGTGCAAGGGCAGTGGCTACTGCGGCCGCTGAACCGGCAGGGCCTGTACATTTGAATTTCCCGCTTCGAGAACCATTGATTCCGGACCTGGAGCAAGCAAAGGAGTACCGGCAAAATAAAAGGACGCCTGCAGTGTTGATTGACAGTGGAGAACGGTCATTGTCCGCTTCACAATTAGAAGCGGTTGCAACTACATTGTCAAAAGCTAAGCAAGGTATCATTGTATGTGGCGAATTACCGCATCCAGAGATGAAGGAAGCCATTGTCGCATTAGCGAAAAAACTTGCTTTTCCGGTACTGGCTGATCCCCTTTCACAGTTAAGGAGCGGAAGTCATGATAAAGCCGTCATCATTGATGCGTACGATACGTTTCTCCGCGATGAAACGGCCAAAGCGGCATTCAGGCCGGAAGTGATCTTGCGATTCGGGGCAATGCCTGTTTCTAAACCGTTATTGTTATTCATGAAAAAACAAAAACAGGCGATTACTTTGGTCGTCGATGGCGGAGCAGGCTGGCGCGAACCAGCCGGTTTGGCAACGAATATGATTTACAGCGAAGAGAAAGATTTTTGTCTGGGAATAGCTGAAAGCATTACTTCTTCCCCTGATGATGAATGGCTTCGCTTATGGCAAACCGTCAACGGGGCGACGAAGGATGCCTTAGCCTCCGTCAGGGATGAAGCGGAGTTAAGCGAAGGCAAGCTGTTCGCTTTGCTTGCTGATATGATGCCATTGGAGTCGACGTTATTTGTCGGGAATAGTATGCCTATACGTGATTTGGATACTTTCTTTTTGAATAATGGAAAGGGAATCCAAACCATTGCCAATCGTGGGGCGAATGGCATCGATGGTGTCGTTTCCACTGCACTTGGCGTGAGCACGGTATCGAAAAATACAGTGCTGGCAATCGGGGATTTAAGCTTTTTCCATGATATGAATGGCTTGCTTGCAGCAAAACTTCAAAAACAAAATATCACGATTTTGCTGGTTAATAATGATGGCGGCGGCATTTTTTCCTTCTTGCCGCAGGCGAATGAGAGGGAACATTTCGAAACGCTATTCGGCACGCCTCATGGGCTTGATTTTTCACATACTGCCCAGCTTTATGGCGGTAAATACAACAAGGTGCAAAATTGGGATGAGTTCGAGAAGGTATTTACAGAGTCGTTCGAAATTCAAGGTCTGAAAATCATCGAAGTGCCGACAGAAAGAGAGTCCAATCTGCAAAAGCATCGAAATTTGTGGAGCTTTGTTTCCCAGGAAATAAAAATGGTGTTAGACAGGGAAATATCATGAATATTGTCAGCAAGGATGTCAATTATGCTGTTGAAATAACGGGAAATGGGGATCCTCTTGTACTTTTGCATGGATTTACGGGAAATCGGGATACATGGAAATTTCTCATCCCGCTACTGAGTGACAGGTATACGCTAATCATGGTCGACATCATCGGACATGGCATGTCTGCATCACCAGCCGACTATCGAAGGTATGAGCTGGAAAATGTGGCTGAGGATATCAAGTATATTTTGGATGTGTTACATTTCCCGAAAGCCCATATTCTTGGATACTCGATGGGCGGAAGGCTCGGATTGGGATTTGCCTGTTTGTATCCTGAATATGTTGATACATTGATACTGGAGAGTGCTTCACCAGGTCTTTTAACAGAAGAGGAACGGGAAATCCGAAGGGGAAATGATCGGAGGCTTGCCGAACGGATTCTTGCAAATGGCATGGAAGCGTTTGTGGATCAATGGGAAAACATCCCGCTGTTTGAAAGCCAAAAACGGTTGTCGGCCAAAACCAGGTCGGCCATTCGGGAGCAGCGGTTGGAAAATGACCCTGCCGGCCTTTCCAATAGCCTTCTTGGCATGGGGACCGGCAGTCAGGCTTCTTACTGGGAACAACTGCAAACCCTTGATTTCCCGGTGCTCCTTGTAACCGGTGAACTTGACCATAAGTTTTGTCGAATAGCGGACTCGATGAAAAAAGAGCTGAAGCGCGCCGAATGGAAAATAATAAATGATGCGGGACATGCGATTCATGTGGAAGTTGGAGAAAAGTTTGGTAAAATAATAAGTGAGTTTTTAAAGCGAAATAAAAGGAGGAATTAATGTGACGATTCAATGGGAAACAATACGTGAATATGATGAGATTTTGTATGAAAAATATAACGGGATTGCGAAAGTGTCCATCAATCGACCGCATGTACATAATGCATTCACGCCAAAAACGACTGCTGAAATGATTGATGCATTTGCAAGGGCGCGTGATGATTCCAGCATTGGTGTCATTATTTTAACAGGTGTAGGCGGCAAAGCATTCTGTTCAGGCGGAGACCAAAAAGTCCGCGGAAATGGCGGATATGTGGGTGAAGATAACATTCCGCGTCTAAATGTTCTTGATTTGCAACGTTTGATCCGCGTCATTCCAAAACCAGTCGTAGCCATGGTGGCAGGATATGCAATTGGCGGAGGTAATGTCTTGAACGTGGTATGTGACTTGACGATTGCTGCTGACAATGCAATTTTCGGACAAACTGGACCGAATGTAGGAAGCTTTGATGCTGGTTATGGTTCTGGCTACCTTGCACGTATCGTGGGTCATAAAAAGGCGCGTGAAATCTGGTACCTATGCCGTCAATACAATGCACAGGAAGCATTGGATATGGGATTGGTCAACACGGTCGTGCCTTTAGACCAATTAGAAGCGGAAACGGTTAAATGGTGTGAAGAAATGCTTGAGAAGAGCCCGACTGCACTTCGTTTCCTGAAAGCGGCAATGAACGCTGATACGGATGGCCTTGCAGGTCTTCAGCAATTGGCTGGTGACGCTACACTTTTATACTATACAACAGAAGAAGCAAAAGAAGGCCGCGATGCATTCAAAGAAAAACGCACTCCGGACTTTGGGCAATTCCCTCGTTTCCCTTAATGAAACGCGTGAATCGATGAGACTGACAGCTTGGCGGAAAATCGCCGGGCTGTTTTCTATATCAAAAAGGAAGAGGGGAAGCAGTAATGGCAGAAGAAAAGTTGCCGAACTGGCTTAAAAATCGGGCGCATCTTTCACCGGATCGCCCGGCAATTGAGTTTGAAGGTCATACGTATAGCTTTCTTGAACTGTATACTTTATCGGAGAAGATGGCTGGAAGGCTTTCAAGCATTGGTCTGGGCGCTGGCGATTCATGCGCGGTTTTGCTCCGTAACCATATTGATGGTGTTGTCGTTATCCATGCACTATTTCATCTCGGTGTGAAGATTGTGATGCTGAATAATAAGCTAACGGCAAAAGAGCTGTCCTGGCAGATCGAGGACAGCAAAACTGCCTATCTGGTTTCGGAAGAGTCCTTCTCCGGCAAACTCGCTGATATTGGTGAGATTCTCCCGGATTTGAAGCTTCACTTAATGGAAGAATTGCCGGATGAAGGCACAGCAGGGATACTTCAAGAGTTTTACCTTGAGGATACCGCTACGATCATGTATACATCTGGCACGACAGGAAATCCAAAAGGGGTGATCCAAACATTCGGCAACCATTGGTGGAGTGCCGTAGGGTCTGTTTTGAACCTTGGATTGCATGAAGAAGATTCTTGGTATTGTGCGGTTCCGATCTTTCATATTAGCGGTTTATCCATCTTGATGAAAAATGTGATTTATGGCATGAAAGTCGTTTTGGCGGAACGTTTCGATGAACGGGAAGCAAACCGGAGCATCCAGGAAAATGGCGTGACGATCATTTCGGTCGTGACGGCGATGCTGAATAGGATGGTGCAGGATATGAAGGGAACAAGCTATCCAAAAACCTTCCGCTGTTTCCTGTTGGGCGGCGGCCCTGCACCCGTCCATTTGCTTGAGGTATGTAAGGAGAAAGGGATTCCCGTCTATCAAACATATGGGATGACCGAAACGTCTTCACAGATTGTGACGCTGGCACCGGAATATAGCATGACAAAAATCGGCTCTGCGGGAAAGCCTTTGTTTCCTTCGCAGTTACGGATTGAGAAAGACGGCACGATGTGTGAACCGGGTGCAGTGGGTGAAATCGTCGTATCGGGTCCGAATGTGACGAAAGGCTATTTTAATCGGATGGATGCTACACAGCAGGCCATTATCGATGGATGGCTTTATACTGGGGACCTTGGTTATCTCGATGAGGAAGGTTTTTTATATGTGCTTGACCGACGCTCGGATTTAATCATTTCCGGCGGTGAAAATGTCTACCCGGCCGAGATTGAAAATGTCCTTAGTACGCACCCCGATGTGTTCGAAGCGGGAGTGACGGGGACAGAAGATGAAAAATGGGGACAGATCCCGCTTGCTTTTGTTGTCCTGCATCAAGGTGCAGAGCTAGGTGAGAGCGAACTGCTCGAATATTGCAAGGAGTATTTGGCATCCTATAAGATTCCCCGGAACGTGATATTTTGTAAGGAGCTTCCCCGGAATGGAGCGAGCAAGCTTCTTAGACGGGAACTGAAGAAGGAGATGGGGGAATGGCAATGAAGTTATCCTCCATTTTCCTAAAGCTCATTAAGGCCCCTTTAAAGCGTCCATTCAAGACGCATCTTGAAACGGTAAGCGACCGGGAAGTGATAATAGTCGAAGCCATGGATGAAGACGGATTGATTGGATACGGGGAAGCTGTGCCTTTTACAAGTCCTTGGTATACCGAGGAAACGACCAAAACATGCTTTCATATGTTGGAAGACTTCTTAATCCCGCTGACACTGGCCAGTCAGATCAGTCATCCTGATGAGCTGCCGAACTTATGGAGCGGAATCAGGCGGAATGCAATGGCGAAGTCGGCTTTAGAGCAGGCAATCCTCGATTTGTATGCGAAGCAGAAAGGAGTCTACCTCGGACGGCTGTTTGGCGGCGAACGAAGGGAAGTGGCCGCTGGCGTAGTCATTGCATCGAATGATATAGAAGATGCGATGCGCCAGATCGAGGATTTTTCCGATTCCGGTTATCAGCGATATAAAATAAAAATAAATCCTCAAAATGATCTGGAGTTTTTAGCGGAAATCCGTCGGGCCTATCCCGATATCCCGTTAATGGCAGATGCCAATTCAGCGTACACTCTTGATGACATCCCGCATCTGCAGAAGCTTGATGACTTTAAGCTGATGATGATTGAGCAGCCGCTGGGGCATGACGACATTGTAGAACATTCATTTTTGCAGAAACAGCTGCAGACACCCATTTGCCTTGATGAAAGCATAAATTCATTTCATGATGCAAAAAGTGCACTGTCGCTCCAGAGCTGTGGGGTCATAAACATTAAGATGGCTAAAGTCGGCGGCTGGATGGAAGCTGTAAGAATCCATGATCTATGCCTGGGAAATGATGTGCCCGTTTGGTGCGGCGGTATGATTGAATTTGGCATTTCACGTGCACATAATATTGCACTTGCCACATTAAAGGGGTTCACGATTCCCGGGGATATATCATCTTCATCCCGTTATTGGGATGGAGATATAATCGACCCTGAAGTCATCGTCGAAAATGGCATGATCCAAGTTCCCGATAAAGCTGGAATCGGTTTTGCCATCAATGAAAAGCGGCTAAAGGAATTGACTACATATAGTAAACTGTTCAAATGAAAAATCAAAGGAGGTGCACGGCCCACCTCTTTTGATCAAATATTGATCATATCTCCTTTTACTCCACGATCTATGCAACTTACCCAATTAGTACTTTATTGGACGGAAACCCCACCCTTTTGGAACATGATTTTAATAGGATACTAACAGTCGGAGGAAAGGGTACGGCTGACTGAAATCAACCTGAACATTTTTAATTTGTCTGCAGATTTTTTTGAAAAACCATTTAAATGGCCCGATAAAACATAATTTTTTCGGAAAATGGGGCTTTGTCTATTTTTCCTTTACTGGATTATTTTGTATAATGAATGAAAAGAAGGGCAACCAAAGGGAAAAGGAGGGGAGAGTGTATGAAAAAACCGTACCTTATTGCGGAAATTCTACTAAGAAGGGGCATGTCTGACTATGTCATAAAAGAAGTGACGGCTTTGAAGGAGTGCGAGCTGTTTCTTTTGAAGCGAAAGTGGGGCCTATATGACCGGAAGACAGGTGCGTAAAGAATGAAAGTAAAAAGGGAACCGTTTCAAGCCGGTCCCCATGCGGTTAAGTTTTTTTTAGCCGGTACCTATTGACTGGACGGCCTATGCTGCCATATTGTACGTCAAGTTGAAGGACTTCTTCGCCATGCAAGTATTCAAGATAGCGCCTAGCTGTAACTCTTGCGATTCCAATACCATCAGCCACTTCTTCTGCCGATAGTGACCCAGGCTGGGTCTTTATGAACTTCGTCACTTGCTCAAGAGTCGCGCCATTCAATCCTTTCGGAACATCATATTTCGGACGCGCTTCAGAATGTGTCTTATTTTGAAAGAGGATTCGGTCGAGCTGATTTTGGGAAATTTGATGATCAGGTTCAACCTCCATCCGAAAAGCATAATATTGTTCCAGCGTATGTTTTAGCCTATCGAATTTAAATGGCTTGATTAAATAGTCAAAAGCCCCGTTCTGTATCATTTTTCGAATCGTTTTCTGATCATTTGCCGCTGAAATGATGATGACATCCACATCAATTTGCTCTTTTCTAATTTGATAAAGTGTATCAACCCCATTTAAAGATGGCATGAAGATGTCCAAAATGACAAGGTCGGGTTTAGACTGCCTGATTTTTTCCAGACCTTCAAGCCCATTTGAAGCTGTATCAACGATTTTAAAGGCAGGCAGGCGCTCGATGAACTGTTTGTTGACCTCTTGGACCATTGGGTCATCTTCAATTAATAGTACACGAATTTCGTTAGTCATTTTGGTTCTCCTCTATATCATGCATCGGAAAAGAAAGAAAAAAGCTTGTTCCCTCATTAGGGCGTGTCGTGAATTTCATTTCGCCGTTCGCTTTTTTTACAATTTGGTCTATTAGATAAAGACCAATTCCTGATCCTTCCGCACCTTTTGTTGTAAAACCATACTCGAATATATCTTTATGAATGTCCTCGGGAATGYCGGGTCCATTATCCTCAAGCACGATTTGACAATGACGTTCATCCTGGTAGATGGATAGATAAACCTGTTTTGTTTCCTCTGAACAATACTTTAGCGCTGCGAATGAGTTTTCGATCAGGTTTCCGATTATCAAAACAAAATCGTGATGATCCAAACCAGCGGGGAAGCGGTCCAATTTTGTGTGTTTGTCCATGATGAGCTCGATCCCGAGTTCCCGACCCAAGGAGATCTTACTTAATATCAGCCCCACTAAATTATCATCGTGAATGTGCTTCGTTAAAAACCTGGTCAATTCCTCTTGTTCTTCCGTGATCTGAAAAATGTAATGCAGCGCTTCGTCAAGATTACCTAGCTGGATCAATCCTGCTATCGTATGAAGTTTGTTCATATGTTCATGGTTTTGAACGCGCAGGGCTTCAACGAATGCTTTGACACTAGTCAACTCTTCAGCTAGCTTCGTCACATCGGTGCGATCCTGGAAAATGGCCACGGCACCGATCGTTTTATCCGCAATCTTTATCGGTACCCGGTTGCTTACAATATTCCTGTTTTGAACGGAGATTTCCTGATTGAAGATGGGAGATGTCCGATCGAGTACTTCCGGGAGACGGGTATCGTGTATGATATCATTGATATTCTTGCCTATGACCGCACCTTCGATCTTGAATATCTGCTTAGCCTTTTCATTGAAAATCGTGATGGCCTGATTATTATCTATGGCGATGACCCCTTCATGCATGGCATTGAAAGCGGCTGTCCTTTCAACCAACATCCGTGAAATTTCATGGGGTTCCAGTTGGAAGGTTTCTTTTTTTATCCTTTTTGCCATGAGCCAAGATCCGCAAACACCGAATAGAAGGGTAAGGACCAGGATAATCGCGATTTCGCCTTTCAGGTCCTTGATTAATTCCGGTATCGTAGGCAGGATATTCCCGACCAGCACGACGCCGATTTGCTCTCTATCTCCATCGAGGATCGGGACAAAGGCGCGGACGGAAATGCCAAGTTCGCCAGCAGCCTTTGAAAGGTATTCGTGTTCAGCGAACGCAGCGCTTTCATCACTGCTGCTGGATGGGGTCCCCAATTGACTGAACACCGGGTGGGAATAGCGTATATGCTGATTGTTAAGTACAACTATATAATCCGCTTGATGGATTTTTCTTAAGTTTTCAATAATCGGATTAAGCTGCGTCCATCCTTCAGGCTCACGGACCAATTTCTGTACTTCAGGGAGTTCGGCAATGGTATGGGCTGTGATCATGGATCGTTTGCCGATTTCATCTTCCCTGACCGAAACGATGTTTCCGAATATAAAAATCCCGCCTATAAGTATCGAAAAAGCGACGATTACGAATGATAGCAGGGTGATTTTAATTTGAATGGGCATATGAAAGGATTTATCCATTGGTTTTCCTCCATTACTTCTATACTTAATAGTAACAGAATTTCTATCACTTTTCGCTATTTTTCGCGCAGTGTATTACGACAGCAAAAAGCTGTGATAGAATAGTGATAATGTGAAGTGAGCGGTGAGGAGTTGTCGGTATGCGTGCATTATGGGGGTATTTCTTGTTAATTGGCTTGGGGCTGTTGATAGCCGTGTATATATCGTTTCAATCGTTCTTTACAAGCTTCGGTTTCAATTTGCCGAAGGATGAGGAGCAGGTCGGGATGAAGGACCAAATCGTGATTAAGTTCAGTCATGTCGTTGCCGAAAATACACCTAAAGGGCTGGCTGCAAACCGATTTGCCCAACTTGTCGATGAATATACAGACCATCGTGTCAAAATAGAAGTTTATCCTAATCAGTCATTATATAGTGATCAGGAAGAGATTGAGGCATTACAAGAAAACAAGGTGCAGATGATTGCACCGACTGCATCTAAAATCACGAGCATATCAAAGAAATGGATGCTATTGGACCTCCCTTACGTCTTTCCAACGGATGAGGCCTTGCAGGAAGCGTTGAATGGGGAAGTGGGGGAAGAGCTGCTTAAGCAGCTGAATATCATCGATATCGAAGGACTCGCATTTTGGTCGAATAACTATAAACAGATTACAAGCAGTAAGCCGATACGGCATCCAAGTGATTTTGCAGGAAAGCATTTCAGAATCATGCCAAGTGCAGTCCTGGAAAGCCAATTCAAGCATTTTGGAGCGACAACTTCTGTCCTGGAGTTTAATGAAACGTTTAAAAGCCTTGAAATCAACGAAACGGACAGCCAGGAAAATACGATTTCGAATATCTATTCCAAGAAATTATATGAAGTGCAAAAGTATTTAACGATCAGTGATCATGGCTATTTAGGGTATGTAGTCATGATAAACGAGCAGTTTTGGAACAAACTCCCGTTGGATATTCAGCAGCAAATCCAACGGGCGATGGATGATACAACGAAATGGCTATGGATCAAATCAAATGAATTGAATCAGGAACAGCTAAGGGAAATCCAGCAAAAATCGAATATCGACATCTATACACTGTCAGATGAGGAAAAGAAAGAATGGATGGATGAGATGACCGTCATCTATCCGGAATTCGAATCCACGATTGGAACCGAATTGATGACGAAAATGGAAAAGATCCGTGAGAAGTATTTAAAGGAATAACTAACGTAAGGGAACCCCATTGAAAGGGGTTCCCTTCTTCTTTATCGTTCCCGATAGAATTACTCTTCAGGATTTTGTAAAAAATCAATCATCTCTTCATAATCATATGTTTTTAAAACCAAACCATTTTCATCAAACACGATGAATGCAGGTTCTTTCTTTAAATCAAGTTTTGGATATTGCTCATTCAATGACTCGTAAGATGCTTCATTTGTAATTGGACCCACATTGGTTATATTACTCTCTTCTAGTAAATCAAATGTAATTTCTTTACCAACGGCTTGGAGCGAATATATGTGACCCTCACTAGGCAAAAGATTCGGATGAATTCTAGCGTAATCATCTTTTTCATCCGTGCAAGCAACTAGCATCGATAGGAGTAGAAACGTTAAGCTTACATTTATGATCTTTTTCATATTTTCCCCTCTCTAAGCTTACATTTAATTATTCCATAAATTGTAATAATTAAAGCTTATCATAGGTTGCTCAAGAACAGGAAGCTATCATGCTTTGTCAGGAACCGAAACTCCAAGAACTCTTTAGAGTACCGGGTACAAAAAAGAAGCGAATCCAAAGGGAGCCGCTTCTTTCTCGTCTATTGCAAGGCAGTTTGCAGTGTCTTGACGTTTTTTTCCATTAAACTGAAGTAATCTTCGCCAGCTTCGATATCTTTTTCCGTCAACACGGAAAGGTTATGGAGCTCAAGTGATTTCGCTCCCATTTCCTTTTGGATGATTTCGGTAAGTTTAGAACTGATATTCTGCTCAAAGATGACATAGTTCAAGTCTTCTTTTTCAGCCATGGTTACGATTTTCCCCAGTTCCTTTTGAGAAGGTTCGTTTGAAGACGTTAGTCCCGTGACGCCAATTTGTTCCAATCCGTAGCGTTCCTCCCAATAACCATATGCAGAATGGGAAACGATGATCTTATTGGTACGGCCCGACTCGATCGTCGTCGCGAATTTTTTATCAAGTGCCCCAAGCTTTTCGGAAAGCTCATTGAAATGTCTGTTGAAATATTCTTCCTGTTCCGGCATTTTTTTCGTTAATTCGTCCTTGATGGTTTTAGCCATTTCAATGGAATAGACGGGATCTAACCACAAATGCGGATTAACGCCCCCATGGTCATGACCATCTTCTTCATGTGCATGTTCGTCTTCATGCTCATGCTCCTCTTCATCAAGATGAACCGTTTCGCCCACGGCAATTGTGCTGACGCCTTCTTTGCTTAGAATTGGTTCAGCCTTGGTTACAAAGCCTTCAAGATTATAGCCAATATAGAAAAACAGGTCTGATTCAGCCATTTTCACAATATCTTTTTGAGAAGGCTCGAATGAGTGTTCATCCGTTCCTGGAGGATAAACCGTCTCGACATTCACATACTCCCCGCCAATGGCCTCAGTGAAGTATTGTAAAGGGTAAACCGTCGTATATATATCCAAGGCATCCTTGGTTTCTTCTTTACTCGATTCTCCATTTGAGTTGCCGCAGGCTGACAGAAATACCGCAGTAACAAGGAAAAGGGAGAGCAATGCTCGAATTTTCATATGATATGCTCCTTTATAATTCGTATTGATTACGATTTGAATTTTATATGGTAAAAACGAAATGATTACGATTTGACTTCTGTATGATACAAAAGATTGCAAAGGAAAGCAAGGGTTTTTTCTATTGGTCCTTACTTTTTTCTTTTTTTTCGGGAACAAGGTCAATGCCCCCAGGATGAAACGGATGACATTTAAGAATCCGGATGAGTGCTAACCAGCTTCCTTTTATAGGTCCGAAACGATTGACCGCTTCCAAACCATAATGGGAACAAGTTGGATAAAAACGGCAGGTGGGCGGTTTTAATGGAGAAATGGCAACTTGGTAAAAACGGATGACTCCCATTACTATTTTTTTCAGCACGATGCTTTCAGCTCTTTTCGAGTAAATTGACTACCCTCAATTATAGCATATTTTCTATATTTCCCAAAAGGGTAAAAAAGGAATGAGCCTATTGGCAATCCGATTGATATAATGAGAATTAATTTTAAAGGATGAAATATATTGTTATTCAAGGTAAAATAGAGATGACATACAATTAAGGAGTGAATTAAATGCCTTCAGTTGAAAGCTTTGAATTAGATCATAACGCTGTTAAAGCCCCATATGTTAGACATTGCGGTGTCCATAAGGTAGGAACAGACGGTGTTGTTAATAAATTTGATATCCGTTTTTGCCAGCCGAATAAACAAGCGATGAAGCCGGACACGATCCATACCCTGGAACATTTGCTTGCATTCAATATCCGTAAGCATTCCGAGCGCTTCGATCACTTTGATATTATCGACATTTCGCCAATGGGATGTCAAACAGGATATTACCTTGTGGTCAGCGGCGAGCCGACTGTGACGGAAATCATCGATGTTCTTGAAGATACATTCAAGGATGCTGTTACAATTACCGAAATTCCTGCTGCAAACGAAAAACAATGCGGCCAAGCAAAATTGCATGATCTTGAAGGAGCTAAGAAATTAATGAATTTCTGGCTTGCACAAGATAAAGAAGATCTTCATAAAGTTTTCGGTTAATAAAAAAGTTCCTGTCCATTTGTGACAGGAACTTTTTTCATTTTTCGGGTTCTTCTTTTTTTCCCTCATCCTCTGGCAAAAGTTTGACCGGATCGACTGTATGCTTGTAGCTGTAACCTTTTCCGATGGTTAAGACCGATAGTGCCAATACAATCAGAATCACAATAATGGAGATAACTAAAACCGTAATCATACTTTACAGCTCCTAACGTTCACAATTTAGATTCATTTTAGCATAAGAACCGAGTCAGATAATGTTTCAATTTTCGAATAGAGGGAATTATAAAGGTATAACCAACTTACGGAGGTAGATATTTATGGCTCAGAAAAAATTAGGAACTTTAGTGAATAAGGAAATAGCAAACTTCAGTGTTCTTTATACAAAAATTCATAATTACCATTGGTTCGTGAATGGACCGCACTTCTTTGAACTTCACCAAAAATTGGAAGAGTTATATAAAGAAGTGACATCCAACTATGACGAATTGGCTGAAAGACTATTGGCCATTGGTGAAAAGCCGGTTGCTACCCTTAAAGAGTACATGGAATTAACGACGATCGAAGAAGCGACAGGTAATGAAAATACAGAAGATATGGTCCAAAGCGTCATAAGTGATTTTGAAAAGCTTTCCGAAGAGTTCCTGGAAATCATCGAAGTTGCCGAACAAGAAGATCCGGTTACGGCCGATATGCTGACAGGCATGAAGAAAAGCTTAAACAAACATGCTTGGATGCTGCGTGCGTATTTAGGACATTAAGATTTAGGAAAAGCCCTGCTTCGGTAGGGCTTTTTTTTTTGGTTAAACCTATAAAAAAGGCATCCATCAAAAGAGGGACACCTGACATGGTATGTATTTAATGAATATTCCTAGGCGGAAAATGTGTAGGTTTCGTGTCGCTCAAACTATTTTGAGCAAACTTCCCTTTTAACGTTTCAATAATGTAAAGGCCCATTAAATTGGTTAGTTCCTGATCATCCATCTCTTGAAGCAATTCGAAAATTTCCTTGCGGTCAAGCTGTTCCAGAACCGCAAACGTAAGCATATCAATATCTTCTTCATCACCAGTCATCTTATCACGGTACATATTGTATAATTCTTCAATTAACTTCAAAACTTTCACCTCACATTTATTAGAAATCCGTTATCTCTTTATATGTAGGTTATCAAAAAAACCTCTGGGTGCATATAAAAATCTTAAGGGATGCTTGGGCTTATTATATGTTTTACCCTTTGAAAGATACTTTAATCTATTATTTAACATCTTTGTTCTTCTGTAAACAAAATTTTCCATCGTATGAAGTGGGGAAATACGTGAAAAATAAGCGTAGGATATATGGAAAGGGTGGATGAATGTGTCTGAAGATAGGAAAAAATATTACATTTGGCTTCCGAATGGCCAGATAACACAAGATAGGGAAAGTTCTCCATGGAACTTCGAAATCGAGGCGACAGATAATGAAATCATCAAATTACGTGAATTATTTGATTACAATTATTCAATAGGGGAAGAAAATTTCTACCGGGCACATGTCCCATACCTTCAATATCATTTTGACCGTGAAAATGATAAGCAGGATATCACCCTTCAAAAAATTTACGAAATGATTTACGCCCTGGGAACTGAAGAAGGAAGACGGCATATAGAAAGCATGGGAATACTACAGGCAAAACCAACAGACGATGGCCTCGAATATTGAGGGTCCATCGTTTTTTTGATGTAATGCAGATTCCCGCTGGATAGTGATTTTTTTTACCCATATAATGAAACAAGGAGCATAGCACCATTTCTTATACGGAGAGAAGGGGAAAAATGAAACGATTTCTTGATAAGAACGGATATAAGGTCGAATTCTCCGAGAATCCTGTCTTTGGAGAGCCTTGGCATGTTTTTGTGCTAAGCCGATATAAGGGCAGGTGGGTATTGACCAAACACAGAGAAAGGGGATTCGAGTTCCCTGGCGGTAAACGGGAAGCAGGGGAATCCATTGAAGAAACGGCCATACGGGAAGTTTATGAAGAAACAGGAGGCTTGGTGGGCCAGCTGCAGTTTTTGGGACAATATAAAGTGCATGATCCAGTGAAGCCATTCGTTAAATCAATATACTATGCCGAATTGCGTGAAATAGAGAAGAAACAGAATTACCTGGAAACGGATGGCCCGATCTTTATGGAATCATTGCCGGATGTACTCGGTGAGGAGTTTAGCTTCATCATGAAAGATGAGATTGTACCGTTGAGCTTATCGAGACTGAATGATGGCACTTTGCAAAGAAACGAGTGAATGTCAGGAACTCACGAGTAAAACGGTAGAATTCACGAGTAAATCACGAAAACTCACGAGTAAAAGTCCGAAACTCACGAGTAAATCGCGATAACCCACGAGTAAAAGTCCGACTCACGAGTAAATGGTGGAAACTCACGAGTAAATCGTGGAAATTCACGAGTAAAACATCGAAACTCACGAGTAAATCGCCGAATCCAACTACATTCATGTTTTAACTCAGCATGAGTGAAAAACTGCCGAGGGTTATCGGCAGTTTGGTCAGTCTTTGATTAATTTTCGCTCGAGCAGTTCGACTAGTTGATACATGATTGTGGCAAAGACGGCAATGATCATCAAGGCAAGCATTACAAGGGTGAAGTTGAAGACTTGAAAGCCATAAATGATTAGGTAGCCGAGTCCTTTGGCCGAAACAAGGAATTCCCCTACGATGACGCCGACCCAGGAGAGGCCGACATTCACTTTCAATGTCGAGATGATCGTTGGGAAGGATGCGGGTAATATGGCTTCCCGAAAAGCTTGTGTTCTTGTGGCGCCAAAAGTTTGGAGTACTTTCAGGTAGTTCGGGTCCACTTCGCGAAATGCAGTGTAGACGACGATGGTGGTGATGATGATGGAGATGATCGCCCCCATCGAGATGATGGATGGAAATCCAGGGCCGAATGCTACGATGATGATGGGGCCGAGTGCCACTTTCGGCATCGCATTTAAAATGACGAGATAAGGATCAAGTGTTTTGGATAATCTTGGCGACCACCAAAGCAGGGATGCCAGGATCGTTCCAAGCAGTGTTCCTATGATAAAGCCGAGAACGGTCTCGAATAGCGTCACTCCGGAATGGGATAGCAGGGTTCCGTCACCCAATTTCTGTATGAAAAGATGCCACACTTTAGTCGGGGAGCTGAAGATGAGCGGATCGATCAGTTCCTTCCTGGATAAAAGTTCCCAACTGGTGAAAAAAACGATGAAAATCAGGATCTGATAAAAACGAATGAGCCTGTTTTCTTTTTTTAATGAGGTTTTATATTGGTTATGAAGCTGTTCAATATTCAAGGCTCTCAAGCTCCTTCCAGATCGTTTGGAATAGCATTGGATACTGCGGATGGTTGCGTGCATGGAAAGGCGTGAGTTCACGCAATTCATCGGGCACCTTGAAGGTTTTGTGCACGCTTCCCGGATTCGCGGAAAACAGAAAGATGCGGTCACTCATCGCAATGGCTTCACCGATATCATGGGTGACGAGCACGGCTGTCTTTCCGAAGGATTTCAGGGTTTCAAAAACAAGGTCTTCCAGCTTCAACTTGGTTTGGTAATCAAGAGCTGAAAACGGTTCATCAAGCAAAAGGATTTTTGGGTCGACTGCCAGTGTCCGTGCCAGTGCAGCCCTTTGCCTCATTCCTCCCGATAGTTCGCGCGGATATAATTTTCCGGTGTCTCCCAATCCAACGTCACTTAAAAGTTTAAGCGTTTTTATTCTCTCAAGTCCTTCATCTTTTTTAATCAGTTTCAATCCTAATAAGATATTTTCTTCTATCGTCTTCCATGGAAATAGATAATCCTGCTGCAGCATATAGCCGATTGAAAGGTCGCTGTTGGCTTTCAGCGGTTTGTTTTCGAGCAGGATCTTTCCTGAAGTGGGCGGAAAGAGCCCGGCGATGATGGAAAGCAGGGTGGTTTTTCCGCAGCCGCTCGGACCTAGAAAAGAGACGAATTCACCTTTTTCAATGTCGAGGGAAATGTCCGCAAGTGCGGTCGCTGCCGTCTGATTTGAAAAATAAGTATGGTGAATGTCTTGGATTTTTAAAAAGCTCATCGGACATCCTCCTTACCTTTTGCTATGTTATTTTGTGACTTCTTCAGCAAAGTCGGTATTGACCAGCTCTTCATGGCTTATACGTGATGGAAGCTCGCCTGCTTCATCCATGATGTTTTGCAGATTGTTCCATTCTTCTTCATCAAGAATGGGATCGGTGGCAAAGGATCCTTGTTCTTTGTAGCGGTTGATGACTGTTTCCATCGTCTCGAGATTGGTATCCTCAAAATACGGCTGAATGACTTCGGCAATTTCGGCAGCATCGTTTTCCTGAACCCAATCTTGTGCTTTCTTCAAGGCCCTCGTGAATTTTTCGACAGTCTCTTTGTCTTCTTTCAAATAGCTTTCTTTAGCCATATAAACTGTATATGGAAGATGACCGGACTCGGTGCCGAAAGAAGCGACGATATAGCCTTTTCCTTCTTTTTCAAACACACTGGCCGTTGGTTCGAACAGTTGAACGAAATCGCCGGTTCCGGAAGCGAAGGCAGTTGCGACATTCGCGAAATCAATGTTCTGGATGAGGTTCAAATCTTTTTTCGGGTCTATGTTATGTTTTTTCAATACGAACTCGCCGGCCATTTGCGGCATCCCGCCTTTGCGCTGGCCTAGGAATGTAGAGTTTTTCAGCATATCCCAATTGAAGTTGTCAATTTTTTCACGTGAAACAAGGAACGTTCCATCCGTCTGTGTTAATTGGGCGAAGTTGATGACGGGGTCATTCGAGCCTTGTGCCTGAACGTAAATCGATGTTTCGGAGCCAACGAGAGCAATATCCGCGCCATCGGAAAGAAGCGTGGTCATCGTCTTGTCGCCGCCTGCCGTCGTTTTCAAATCAATGCTGAGGCCCTCATCTTTAAAAAAGCCTTTTTCGATAGCGACATATTGCGGTGTATAGAAAAGGGAGCGGGTTACTTCGGCAACCCTTACCTTCGTTGTTTCCTGTTCTTTGTTGCCGCATGCGCCAAGCGGGATCACCAGCACGCACAGAAGTAAAAATACGACACCTGCTTTACACCATTTTTTCAAAATGCCTTCCTCCTTGATATATGGGTATTTTGCCTACATTATCGTATGAACGGAAGAAAAAAATGTGAATGCCTCTCAGGGGATAAAAACAAGCGGATGTTTTACAATAAGAATAAAGAGAAAGGAGAGTGGAAATTGGAGAACGGAACGATTATTTCAAAACAGCGGTTTCCATCACCGCATCCACGAATCCATCTTTATTCAGTTACGTACATATCACAAGGCCTGAAGGTAAAAGGTTTGCTGGCTGAACCGGTTGATGGCGAAATACATGATGCCTTCTTATATTTACGCGGCGGGATTAAAAATGTCGGAAAGGTGAKGCCTGCAAGGATCGTGCAGTATGCTGTAGAAGGTTTCATCGTTTTTGCTCCTTTTTACCGTGGAAATCAAGGCGGGGAGGGGGATGAGGATTTTGGAGGCGAAGATCRATTCGATGCGATATCAGGATTCAATCTTCTTGAACAGCATCCCAGGGTGAACAAGGATCACATTCATATCCTCGGATTCTCCCGTGGCGGCATCATGGCCCTTTGGACTGGGATATATTGCAGGAACGCAGCGTCGATCGTTACGTGGGGAGGTGTGTCGGATATGTTTTTAACATATGTCGAACGGGTCGATATGCGTCGGATGATGAAGCGTGTCATCGGCGGAACACCTAAAAAATGCCCGGATCAATAT